>DAOTUG010000167.1:0-14929 GCA_034437335.1 Anaerolineaceae bacterium | reverse complement strand
CCACCTACACCCCCACTCCCGCACCCCTGGGTCACCAGGAAAACCCGCTGGTTTGGGGGCTGATTCTCACGGAAGACGATCCCCGCCGGCTTGAAGCGGCTGAGACGATCGCCTTCCTGATCAGCGCGGACACCGATTATGCCCTTGAGATCAGGGTATTCAACAATTTTCAACAACTTTCTGAAGACATCCTCGATGGGAGAGTTCATCTTTTCTGGCTCCAGCCCCTGGAATATATCTATCTCAATTGGGAAGAGCGCGCAGAGATTCTGCTGATGAGCAACCATTTGGGAGTGTATGCCTATGGGGTGCAATTTCTGGCCAACCAATCGCGCGGGTTCACCCCCAATTTTGATCCGGATCAAGGCACCAGCCCGGGAGACCCCCGCAGCACCCTGCAACAATTTGCTGGCACCCGGCCCTGCCTGACCTCGCCAAATTCCCTGGCCGGTCATCTTGTTCCCATGGGCCTGCTGGCCAACACCAGCACGCCCACCCGCGATCCCATTTTTATCTATGACTATGGCGGCATTGTCCGGGCATTGTATATCCAGGAAATCTGTGATTTTGGCGTCAGTTACGCCCTGACGGGAGATCCCCGCACAGCCAGCGATATCCAGCAGAGCTTCCCAAATATACAGGAAACGGTCATCACCATCTGGCAATCGGAGGGCATCATTCCCAATCTGGGGTTGGCTGCGTCTCCGAAAGTGGATCTGCCCATGCGCACTCGCCTGCAGGAAGCTTTTCTGGACCTGTCCCGGGACGAAAGCAATCTGCAAAATCTCTCCCAGGCCCTGATGTATGATATTGAGGCGATACAATCCATTCCGGACTCATTTTATAATCCCCTCCGGGATATTCTCCTCTCCCTGGAGCTTGACCTGGAAGCCATCTTGCAATGGGAGAACCAGCCATGAAGCGCCTTAAAAAATTGCCCAAAGCCCTCTGGCAGATCAGCGTATACGGCCTGCTGGGACTCTTCTTCATCACTGGATTTCTGCGAATCGGCATGCTGAATTATGGGGAAAGGCACACTTATCCTCCGGAAGATGTCCCTTCGGCCCCGGTGGCCCTCGTGCTGGGCGCAGGACTGAACCGGGATGGCTCCCCTGGCCTGGTCCTGCGGGACCGGGTCCGGAAAGCGGTTGATCTGTATTTCGCAGGTAAGGTCGAGAAGCTGCTGATGAGCGGAGACAACAGCACCAAATACTATGATGAGCCCAGCGCGATGAAGGCATATGCCATATCCTTGGGCGTTCCATCGGAAGACATCGTCCTGGATTTTGCCGGCAGGCGGACGTATGACAGTTGCTATCGCGCCAGGGAAATTTTTCACCTGGATGAGATGATTGTCGTCACGCAGAACTACCACCTCTCCCGCGCGCTCTATCTGTGCGATTCCATGGGAATCCAGGCCGTGGGAGTGGCTGCAGATGAATCCATCTATCCCAGACGGGCTTACCTCATCTGGCGGGTCAGGGAGGTCCTGGCGTCTGTGAAAGCCTACTGGGATGTTCTCATCAGCCGGCCCACGCCCATTCTGGGAAACCCCGAACCAATTTTCCAGTAGATGACACGCTTACTTAACAATTATGTAAGGTGATTACAAAATCCCTGGCATATCCCTTGCAAAAAATAAGGAAAATTCTATGAATAGACACGATGCACTGGCCATTGTTCAAAAATACGTTCAGAATCCCAACCTTGTCAAACATATGCTGGCTGTCGAGGCTGCCATGCGCTACTACGCCCGAAAACTCGATCAGGATGAGGAAAAGTGGGCTGTGGCTGGCCTGCTGCACGATTTTGACTGGGAAATCCACCCCACAGCAGAGGAACATCCCCTGGCGGGAGAACCCATTCTGCGGGATGAAGGGGTTCCTGAAGAAATCATTAAGGCCGTCCTCTGCCACGCTTCTCACACGGGGCTGCCCCGGGAAACCCTCATGGAAAAAGCTTTGTTTGCCTGTGATGAGATCACAGGCCTGATCACCGCCGTGGCCCTTGTCCGCCCATCTCGCGCCCTGTATGATCTGAAAGTGAAATCCGTCAAAAAGAAATGGAAGGACAAATCTTTTGCCGCCGGCGTGAACCGGGAAGAGATTGAAGCGGGTGCAGCGGATTTTGGCGTGGAGCTCTGGACCCACGTGGGGAACGTGATTAACGCCATGGATTCTATCGCGGAGGATCTCGGATTGGCTGGCGAAGACAGAGATGGAAATTAGGCGGTTATGATGCTGACGGGTAAGGGTTACTATATCTGGATCGTTCGCCAGTGTGAAAATGGGGATCCGGATCGGATTGTTGCCCTGGCCCGAGAAGCGCGGCTTTCCCACGTGCTCGTCAAGGTCGCAGATGGGGCTTTTCCCTATAATGTGGACTTGGACACCCGCTTCGATTATGCCCGGCCTCTGATTGCCAGACTGAAGGCCAACAACATCCAGGCCTGGGGCTGGCAGTATGTCTACGGCAATTATCCCGAACACGAAGCCGAGATCGCCGTCAAGCGAGCCATCGAACTCGGTTTGGATGGTTTTGTGGTCAACGCAGAAGGGGAGTATCAAGACCGGCGTAAAGCCCCCGCAGCAGCCCGTTACATGAATATTTTACGGAGTAATCTGGGCGGAATGCCTCTGGCCCTGAGCTCCTATCGCTACCCCAGTTATCATCTGGACTTTCCCTGGCAGTCATTTTTGGACCGCTGCGATTACAACATGCCACAGGTCTACTGGCTCAAGAGCCACAACAACGCCGGGGCCCAGCTTCAACGTTGTGTCAATGAGTTTCAGAATCTGACCCCCTTTCGCCCCATCATCCCCACCGGACCAACCTTCAAACAGGATGGCTGGATCCCCACAGAAGGGGAAATGATTGAATTCATGCAGGTTGCCCAGACTCTCGGTTTATCCGCTGTCAATTTCTGGAATTGGGATAGCTGCCGAAAGTATATGCAGAGTTTTTGGGATCTGGTCAAAGAATTTCCCTACGGCGGAGAGCCCATGGTCAAGTCCATGCCGGAACGCTATATTGACGCATTGAATTCAGGAGATCCGGACCGTGTGCTTGACCTGTATGCTGATCGGGCCGTGCATATTCGTGCGGAAAAGGCAATCCAGGGAAAAGACGCAATCCGCGTTTGGATTGCGTCCCTCATGTCACAGGAAGATTATAATCTCTTAGGGGCAACCCACACAGGAAGCAGTTACACCTTCAAGTGGCAGAGCAATAACGGGGGAAATGCGCCCATCAAGGGACAGGATACGATCGGCCTATTGGATGAGCGCATCAGCTATCATTACTCTTTCATTGAAAGCGTCAACGATCCGAGCTAAATCAATCCAGCGCATCCAGGAGATCAACCATATCCAGTGGAATAGTCATTAAAACGATGTCATCCTTCTCCTTGACGTCAATGACCGTCTCCCCGCGCTGCATCCGGGTGCGGCTGGGGGCATCTGTGGGATGGATCAAACGGCTGGCAGCTTGTTTGAAATGCAGCACCCCATTTTGCGTCAGCAGGCCAACCATCATGCCCACCACATGCTCTCCCTTCGAGAGCTTCCAGGTGATAACCCCATAACCATAGCGGCCCTGGGTGGGAAAATCATCCGGGGAGATCTGTTTAGCTTTCCCGCGGTTTGTCACCACCAGGACTTCACCTCGCCGTGAGGCGATCCCCGCGCCCACCACCTCATCGTCATCCCGCAGCTTGATGCCCCCCACACCCGCTGCCACCAATCCCATCGGGCGAACATCCTCTTCATTGAAGCGAATCCCCATCCCGTTCCTGGTTGCCAGGATCACATCCTCTTCGCCCTTTGTGAAGAGCATCGTGACCAAAGAATCGCCCTCATTGATTCGAGCAAGGGTGATCACATTGGCCGAAGGCCCGGGCAGTTCAACCATCTCGGATCGCTTCACCATCCCCTGCCGGCTGACGCTGAGCAGATATCCATCTTCCACATCCGCCTCCAGCGGAGCCGAAAACAATATCTTGAGCTTGTGGCGCGCTGTCAAAGGCGTGATAGTGGAAACGATGGCTCCCTTTTCTGGTTCCTCAGCCACGGGCAGGGCGTGCACATGCAGAGCAGCCGCTTCGCCGTTATCCGCGACCAGATACACCGTCTGGTGGGTTGTCGTGCGAAGGACCATCCTGGGTGCTTCCCGCCCCCACTGACGGAAGGTCTTATCATCCTTGGTCCGAGCAATGCGATTATCCTGGGACACAGCCACCCAAACCACCTCTTCGGGCATCACATCGGCAGTCGTCAGGAGATTCACGGCTGTTTCACCCTCATCCATCTGAATAATCTGTGTTCGACGCGGATCGGCATACCGTTCCTTGATCTCCTTCAATTCATCAATCACGACCTGACGCATCTTCTTTGGGGAGCGTAAAAGTCCCGTGAGGGTTTTAATCCGATTGGATACATCTTTATACTCATCCTGGATCTTTTTACGTTCCAGGGCCGCCAAACGACGCAGGGGCATATCCAGGATGGCCTGGGCCTGGGTTTCGTCCAGGTTGAAGTTGCGCATCAGGTTGTTGCGGGCTGTTTCAACACGACGGGAACGGCGGATGGTATCAATGACCTCATCCAGATTGTCCAGAGCTGTCAGATAGGCTTCCAAAATGTGAAGACGCTCTTCTGCTTTACGTAGCTCATATTCACTGCGTCGTTTGACAACAAATTGACGATGATCAGCAAAGACCTTCAACGCTTTCTTCAAACTGAGTTTATAGGGCTCGCCATTGACCAGGGCCAGCATATTGATGCCAAAAGTTCCCTGCATGGTGGTGCGTTTATAAAGTGTTTTGAGAATTTCTTCAGGATCTGCTGTTTTGGACAATTCGATCACAATCCGCATCCCCTGCCGATCCGATTCATCCCGCAAATCGCTGACCCCTTCCAGTTTCCCATCCCGGGCATATTCAGCAATTTTTTCAATCAGAGAGGATTTATTGGCCATGAAGGGCAATTCGGTGATGATGATCCGCTTGCGCCCTCGGTCCATCTCTTCCAGACGCACACGGGCCCGCATCCGCACACGCCCCTTCCCACTGCCATAGGCCTGGGGCAGGGTTTCTGTGCGGTCATCGGTGATGATCAGGCCGCCGGTGGGAAAATCCGGACCCTTAATATACTGCATCAGGTCCTCAACCCCGATATCTTCCACTTTGCCCCAGTTTTCCAGAATCATCACCAGGGCATCCACCACTTCACCCAGGTTGTGGGGCGGGATATTGGTCGCCATCCCCACGGCAATGCCGGAAGCGCCGTTCACCAGCATGTTGGGAATAGCAGCCGGCAGCACCTTCGGCTCAGCAAGAGATCCGTCAAAGTTTTCCTCAAAATCCACGGTGTCCATGTCCAGTTGCTGGATCAGGTCCATGGACATATCCGTCAGGCGCGCCTCGGTATACCGCATGGCCGCGGGGGGATCCCCGTCCACACTGCCAAAGTTGCCCTGTCCCTCCACCAGAATATAACGCTGGGAAAAATCCTGGGCCATTCTAGCCATCGCATCGTAGACCGCCATATCGCCATGGGGATGATATTTTCCCAACACCTCGCCGACAATCCGGGCGGATTTTTTATACGGAGAATTGGGCCGCAGCCCCATGTCATGCATTGCATAGAGAATTCTGCGCTGAACAGGCTTCAGACCATCCCGCGCATCTGGCAGCGCCCGGGAGACGATCACACTCATCGCATAATCGAGGTAGGACTGCTGCATCTCTTCATTGATATTGATTGATCGAACGGTTCCTAAATCCATAAGTAATTGCCTCCTGTCCAATCTTATTTCTTGTTCCGACAGGCGTCAAGACAGTCGCAAAACGAACATATGTTTCATTATAGCATGAAAAATCCCGAGGAAAAACCCTCGGGATTGTTTCTTTTCTGTCAAGAGACCGTCAAAACCCGGAAGCTGCCATGCTGCCTCCGACGGCCGGTTTCCGGTCAGGTCCTATTCCAGCTCATCCTCAATAGCCTCTTCAATGGCCTCTTCAAGGTCTTCGTCAAGGTCAGCGTCATCAATTTCCTCATCTTCGCTTTCCTCCTCCTCAAGATCTTCATCATCTTCAAGGGCCTCCTCATAGAACAGTTCCTCATCGTCTTCATCTTCAAAGATGTCAAGGACGCGCCCCTCCAGATTTTCTCCGGAAAGCGGTTCGCCGGGTACCTCATCAGAGAATTGACCAGGCACAAAACCAGTTCCAGCCGGGATCAGCTTACCGATCATGATGTTTTCCTTCAACCCATACAGCGGGTCCACCCGGGAGGCGATCGCCGCACCGGAAAGCACTTTGATCGTGTGCTGGAAGGAGGATGCCGACAGGAAGGATTCCGTCTCCAGGGCGGCTTTGGTGATCCCCAGCAAGATTTCGATATACCGAGCGGGTTTCTTGCCTTCTGCCACCAGTTTTTCATTCACCCGGCGGAGCTCAAGACGATCCACGAGATCCTGAGGCAGATAATTGGAGTCTCCCGGCCGGACGATTTGCACCTTCCCCAGCATCTTCCGAATAATGACCTCAAAGTGCTTGTCATTAATATTCTGGCCCTGGGTACGGTACACCTGCTGAATCTCTTTGAGCAGATATTGCTGGCAGGCATCCCGTCCTTTGATGCGCAGAATGGTGTGGGGGTTCAGGGAACCTTCGGTGATGGGCTGGCCGGCTTCGATATGATCGCCTTCCTGCACAATCAGCCGGGAGGTGGTGGGAATATCATACTCCTCAGATTCTTTGACCTCATAAGAGACGATAACCTTGCCATCCTCAAGCCGGACACGCCCTTTGTGCTGTGATTTAATCACAGCATCATCCAGGGTTGCCAGGGTAGCGCCTTCTTCCACCTCCGCTTCGTCCTTGACCTCGACTTCCCAATCCTCAGGAATATCGTAAGCATCAGAAACCATCTCGCTGTGGTCAACCCGGACGATTCGCTGGTCAGCATATTTTTCAGAATGGATGACATGGGCCGTTCCGGAGATGCGGGAGATGATCGCTTCCCCCTTCGGGGCTTTACGCGCCTCAAACAACTCCTCAACCCGGGGAAGACCGGTCGTGATATCTCCGCCTGCGGCAACGCCGCCGGTGTGGAAGGTTCGCAGAGTCAACTGGGTGCCGGGCTCGCCGATGGACTGGGCAGCCACAATGCCAACCGTACCGCCCAATTTCACCTGGTCGCCGCGGCCAAGATCCGTGCCGTAGCAGCTAGCACAAATCCCATGGACCATTTCACAGGTCAGAGGAGAGCGGACCTTGATGGCATCCACGCCAGCATTGACAATCAGCTTGACCTTCTCATGGGAAAGTATCTCATTCCGGGCGGCCAGGATTTCCCCGGTTTGGGGATGGACCACCCGTTCCGCCAGGACACGGCCAAAAAGCCGCTCGCCAAAGGACTGGCCGGCCACATCGTCATCGGCTCGAAGCCAGATCCCGTTTTGGGTCATACAGTCCTCTTCGTTGACGATGATATCCTGGGCCACATCCACCAGACGCCGGGTGAGATACCCTGCGTCAGCTGTGCGCAGCGCTGTGTCCGCCAGACCCTTACGCGCACCGTGGGTCGAGATAAAGTATTCCAGTGCTGTCAAACCCTCTCTGAAGTTTGAGCGGATCGGCATGGGAATGATGCGTCCCGCCGGATCGGCCATCAAACCGCGCATACCGGCAAGCTGGGCGATGGAGTTGAAACCACCCTTGCTGGCGCCGCAATTTGCCATGGTCGCCAGGTCCCCCGTGGGATCCAGGGCCGTCTTTACAGCCTTGGCGACCTCATTGGTAGTCTCCTGCCAGATTTCAATGATCTTTTCATCCCGTTCCTGTTCGGTCAGCAAGCCGCGGCGGAAGTCGCGCTGGATCATATCCACAGCATTCAACGCTTCCTGGATAATTTGCTGCTTCATGGGAGGCACGGTGATATCCGCAACAGCAATGGTGGAGCCTGAGCGGGTGGCATACTTGAAGCCAATCTCCTTAATCCGATCGGCGATCAGGCAGGTTTCTTCCTGGCCGCAGACTTCGTAAATCTCAGCGATCAAATCTTTGACGCCGCCCTTGTCCAACTCACCGTTGAAAAAACGCATCCTTTCTGTCAGGGCATTGTTGAACAACACACGCCCGACGGTAGTATCAATGATGCGCGTTTCCGGGGCATCCATTCGAAGGTTGTTTTCATCGTACCAGGTCAGGGATTGAATTTTGATATGGGCATGGATATCCACTTGGCCCAATTCATAGGCCATCTTGACCTCATCAATATCCGAGAAGATCCTTCCATCGCCTGTATGTTCACGATCAATGTCCATGGTCAGGTAATATACCCCTAGAACCATGTCTTTTGAGGGGCTGATAATTGGTTCACCATTGGCGGGTTTGAGCAGGTTCTTTGTAGCTAGCATCAATTCACGCGCCTCTGTGACCGCTTTTTGTGAAAGCGGGACATGCACAGCCATCTGATCGCCATCAAAGTCGGCATTGAACGCGGTGGTCACGAGGGGATGGAGTTGGATCGCGCTGCCCTCAACCAGAATCGGCTCAAAGGCCTGAATACCCAGACGGTGCAGCGTGGGCGCACGGTTCAGAAGCACCGGCCGGTCCTTGATGACCTCTTCCAGTGTCTCCCAAACCTCGGGACGATTGCGCTCAATAAAGCGCCGGGCGCCCTTGATATTGGCAGCATATTCCTGAGAAACCAACCGGGAAATAACAAAAGGCCGGTAGAGTTCCAGGGCCATGGATTTCGGCAGGCCGCACTGGCTCAATTTCAGATAGGGGCCAACCACAATCACAGAGCGGCCAGAATAATCCACCCGCTTCCCCAGCAGGTTGCGGCGGAAGCGCCCTTTCTTCCCCTTCAGCATATCGCTCAGAGACCGCAATTCGCGGCGCCCGCGGCGGGATAGGGCCTTGCCGCGCTGGGAATTGTCAATCAGAGAGTCAACCGACTCCTGAAGCATTCGCTTCTCATTCCGGACAATCACATCCGGAGCCCCCAGTTCCAAAAGCCGTTTAAGCCGGTTATTGCGGTTAATCACCCGACGGTACAGGTCATTCAGGTCTGACGTCGCAAAACGACCGCCATCCAATTGAACCATCGGGCGCAGGTCAGGGGGAATGACAGGCAGCACAGTCATGACGATCCACTCGGGTTTATTGCGGGAACGGCGGAAAGCCTCGATCACGCCCAAACGCCGGGTGGCCTTCTTGCGTTTCTGTTTGCTGCGGGTGGTGCGGATTTCATTCCACAATTCCTCCGCCATGGCATCCAGATCAATTCGCTTCAGAATGTCATAGAAGGCTTCAGCTCCCATGTCAGCGCGAAACACCTGTCCCCAGCGGGATTTCAACTCTCGATACCGAGCCTCACTCAAAAAAGTGAAGGGTTCCAGCTCATACAATTCATCCCGCAATCGGGCTGATTCTGTCTGTGTTTCCTCAGCCTGGTCTTCCAGCTCATTGCGGAGTTCTTCCATTTCGAGCTCAGATTCCGCTCGAATTTCTTCTTTCTGGAGTTTGAGATGCTCGATTTCTCGGTTCAGCTCTTCCTTGAGATCTACCTCAAGGTCCTCCATCATCTCCTTAACAATTTTCTGAACTTCGGAGATGTGGGAGGAAGCAACCTCTTCCCCGGCATCCACGATGGTGATTTCCCGATCCAGCGCGTTGAAAACGATGGGTTTGCGAATCTTCTTTCCCATCCGGGTCTGAATTTCGCTCTCCAATCGCTGGCCTTCTTTGATCACCGGATCATAACGCTTTGCGACCTGTTCGTCAACACTTTCTTCCAGCCCTTTGCGTTGGGCATCAATTTCCTTCAACGCCTTGTCACGGCTCTTCTTAACCTCGGCAATCCGGGCATTGATTTGATCTCCCAATTCCCGCTCGGAAACACTAATTTCATCATCCAGTCGTTTCAGGGCCTTCTGCCGGGCATCTTCGTCCACATAGGTCACGATGTACTGGGCAAAGTACAACACGCGATCAAGATTCCTGCGGGAAATATTCAGCATCAATCCCAGATAGGAGGGAATGCGCCGAGTGTACCAGATGTGGGCCACCGGGGCGGCCAGATCAATATGCCCCATGCGCTCACGCCGGACAGCAGAGCGCGTCACCTCAACGCCGCACTTGTCACAAACAATTCCCTTATAACGGGGATTCTTGTATTTTCCACAATAACACTGATAATCACGGGTTGGGCCAAAAATGGCCTCGCAGAACAAACCGTCCTTTTCCGGACGTAATCTACGATAGTTGATGGTCTCTGGTTTGAGAACCTCTCCATAAGACCAGCTACGAATGACCTCAGGAGATGCGAGATTAATTCGCAAAGCCTTTAATCCCTTGGTTTCCACTAAGTGCCTCCTGTATAGATGGAAAAACTTCTGTGTTTAACGCGACAAAAACCTTGAGAAACCGCTGTTTCTCAGGTGTTTCATTAGGTTTTTGACCGTTTAATCCAAAACATGCAAATTGGAATTATAACAAATTTTCCTGTGTCTTGTCAAGTAAACTGAGGTTCGAATTCTACCACATCCTCCCAAATCCGTCCAGATGCTCCAGCTCAGGTTGCAGGTTGGGTGGGAATCCGGATATAGAACGAACTCCCCTTACCAAGCTGGCTCTCAAACCAAACCTCACCACCATGACGTTCAACAATGGATTTGACGATGGCCAGACCCAAACCACTTCCCCGTTGATTCTGATTCGGCACGCCTGGGCGATAGAACTTCTCGAACAGACGCCGCTGATCCAGAGGGGCAATCCCGATTCCATTATCCTCCACAGAAAACACCACCTGAGCCTCTTCTCTGCGAACCCCCACATCCACCCTGCCCCCCATGGGGGTGAACTTGATCGCATTTTCCACCAGATTCTTCACTGCCTGGGTCAGGAAGGTCACATCCACAGCAATCCGAATCGGTTCCGCAGGTACGGACACATTCATCTGAATATTCTTTTGCTGGGCGTGAACCTCCAGGGACCCAACAACCTGATGGACAATATCCCCGGCCGCAATTTGAGAAATATCCAGCGCGTCGCCCGCTTCCAACCGTCCTAGATCGAGGAGGTTTTTCACCAGATTTTTCATCTCCTCAACGCCTTCAATGATATGTCCAACATAGGTCTCCTGCTGCTCATTCATATTTCCGATAAGCTTCAGGATTTGGGCATATCCCAGAATGAGGGTCAGGGGAGAACGCAGCTCATGGCTGACGGTGGCGACGAACTCGGATTTCAGGGAATCCAGCTCCTTATACCGGGTAACATCCTTGAAGATAAAAACCATCCCGCTGCGATGTCCCTCGATTCGGATCGGTCCAACAAGGGTATGGTAGGTTTTGCCATTTGTAAATTCAATTTCCTGGGTCTGCGGCTGCCCCTGAACCTCATCAAACAGATTCAGAATATCCTCATTCCGAAAAATCGTTGTCAATTGCCGGCCTTGATAATTCTCGCTGCCAATCCCTGGCAGTTCCCTGGCGGCGCCATTCAGAAAGACCACGCTCCCATGGGGATCAAAGATCAAGACCGGATCCGGAAGGGTATCGAGGACCGCTTCACATCGTTTGCTGGCTGTCACCGCTTCTTCAATCGCCTTTGATGTGGCTACGGCCAGAGTGGCCCGTTGCGCCAGATCCTCAAAGAACTTGATTTCTTCATCGCTGAACCACGTTTTCTCGGCATGGGCCACCCACAGCACCCCGGATACAGACCCGCGCAATGTCAGGGGCAGGGAAATCAGCGCATTGGGATACGGCATGGATTCGGCAATATTCATCGCCTTGCCAATGTGAATATCATTCATCATCAAAGGCCCCCGGGATTGGGTCAGCGTGAGGATCTCACTGTCCAGATATGCATACAGGCTGGAATTCCGCCCCATCCCAAAGCGGATGTGCGATTCATCCGCTTTGCGCTGGAAAGCCGTGTTTTGCAGCACAATCCTGGCTGAGGACACACCCCGTTCCATGGCCGTTCTCAAGACCACTTCAAGCGAAACCTGCAAATTTTGCTGGCCGCTGATCTTATCGCTGACAGCAAGCAAACTTTCCTGGGCCTCAAGTCGCCGCCGCAAAGTTTCAACCATCTCAGAAAAATGCCGCTCAAGGCGTTGCAGCTCGCCAAAACTGTGTTTTTTCGGCAGCGCAGCCTCAAAATTGCCATGGGCAATCTTGTTTGCCGTCTCAGAAATCTGCTCTACTGCCTGGACAACAGAATTCAACCCGATGATCATCGTCAGATAGATCGCTGCAAAGGCGATCAGCACCACCACCAGCAGGGGAAATGCTGTCTGCCAGGCAATGTTTTGCACAGCGCTGGCGGGCATGGTCACCAACACCGCCCACTGCCGTCCGACAACAGGTTGATAAAACTGCACCTGTCTAGTCCCATCCGAAGCGGTTCCATCAAAATAGGTGGGGGTGTTATAACTCTCTCCGGTGTAGGCTTTCATCACCCGCTGGGGGATTGTGTGAAAGAGGATCTCGTCATCATCCCCGATGATCTGTCCCGTCCCACCCATCTCGCTGATCTCTTCCAGTGCCTCAAGAAACGGCTGTGAAAACGGGTTGTCGGCGATATCCGCCCTGCCCCACAGGACGCCGGACACATCACCCGTTGGCCCGAAAACCGTGGCAAAAAAACCCATCCGAGCCGAATCATCCTCCGGTTCCGGCGGGATTGCGTACGCCTGAATCCGCACACCATCCAGCGCAAGATCCAGGGCCATCAACTCCTTGGGACTTGGAAACAATGCCGAAAAGTCCGTCGGAGGATAACTGGCTGTCAGATTCCCCTCCGGATCAATCAGGGCAAGCTGTGTGAAATATGGCACAGTCCGCAGGCTGGAATCCAGCTTGCTGGTGATCTCTTCGGGAGTCATTAGCGATAACCCCGGATCGCTGGCCATCTGGAGGATCAGATTTTGCCCGGTTTCTATGTAATATGGGATACCCTCGGCTGCAAGTTGTGCGGAACTTGTCAAACGGCTCGCCATGATCTTGCTCGCTGATCTTTCAGCCACAACCCAATCACTGATTACCAGTCCCACCAACAATACGAGCAGTAGGGGGCCAATGATGCTGAACAGTCGAATTTTGATGCTGATTTCCCCAGGCGCAGGGCGCAGCTCCTCCCGCACATTCCAGGCCTTGGGCGCAATGACTTTGAAGAAAAGGGAAACAAATCCACCGATCAGAACCATGCCGCCAATAGCTACAATGATTCCCGGAAATTGAGAAATGGCATATTCGATGCGCACCACGATCGCATCCGGGACCTCCAACAAAAGGGTCAAAAATACCACCGGGGAAACCACCAGTAGGGCATACAGGGCGGCAAACAGAGGGAACCGCAGCAGTCGAAAGGTCCAGGTGCGAAATCTTTGACGAACAGCGCTGCTGAAGACGAGGACCAAAGCCATAAAATGCAGGGGGGTAAAGATGCTGTGGGTGTCCAGATAAGCCAGCAGCAGCCCGGAGATTCCTGCCAGAAACACAGAAGGCCAAAGCCCCACCATCCCGCCGGCCAGAAGCCAGGGGAGCGCAGCAAAAAACATCAGATGCGGTAGTCTGGGTTCCTCAGGACGGCCCGGAATGGGTAAAGGATCCCCAATTTCGAGGGTAATTCCAAAGAAGGGCGTTGTGATTAATACCATCAGGCTGAAGAGCGCTAACCAGAGAAGGGACTTTCGATCCAATGCCAGTTTGCGTTCCCGCAAACGGAGGGTCAGCCAGATCAGCACGCCCAAGAATACCAACCACCCAACAATAGAAATCAGGTCGCGGGGGATCTCAATATAGAACTGTGGCGTCAACGGTGTAATCAGGTCTGACATGTTTGCAAAAAACCTTTAAATGCAATTGGAAGGCAGATGGTTTATTTTGATTATATCACCGGACCCTGCCATGAGAATGAACGGTTCACCAATCTTTCCCGTCAGAAATATGACAGGTTCACAACATTATGTGGGTCTTCGCGCCTCCCTGTCAAAAGAATGCCAGGCCCATCTATCCAGCAGCGGACGCCAGTTTTTTACAGGAAGGGCTTTGATATCCGAAAGCAGATTCTTTTCAAGGGTTCGGGCGGCCTCAAACGCCTGACGAGTGCGTTCTGCCCGTTCTTTTCTTCCCCCGGCAAGGGCTGAACGGGCAGCAGCGATCCACTCTTCTTCGATGGCTTCCCGCTCCGGGACGACCCTGCTGATCCGGGTGCTGTAATCCCGCAATATTTCCCGATGCAAGTTCTCATGCTGCCACCAGTATGCAGCTTCATCATACGTCCCGGTTGGGGGAGGGCCCATGTCCGGCAAACCAGAGTCCATCCAGACGGGCTTAAAGACGGTGGTGCAGGGTGCTGCCGTGCCCGTGAGCCAGTGTGTCTGGTGTTGGGGGGTGAGCACAGAGATCATCGAACCGGTTGTTTGGCTTCTCCGCACAGGACCAAAACTGGCATGCATGCACACTTCTGCGCCCAGCAGGCCCTTCCCCGTCAGCCACTCTGCGCCAGCTAGGGGGCCGTGGTCTCGCAACAGTTCCATGGCAAAGGTAAGATCAATCCTCCCGAGATTTTCCTGCAGCAATGTCGTGGTCCGGCATAATCGGTGACGGCCTGCAGCAAACTTAGTGTAAATGGGTTCACTGTAACATCGGCTGAAATGGAAGGTTTCCTCACCGCGGCACCAACCCTGGCGGATGGCATGTCCGACCAGGTCGTCAGACGCCCGATCCCAAGCGGACCCAATGCTGATCACATTGGAAATGGAACGAACGTCCTGCACCCGTTGGGCTGCCCAGTGCCGGCCGGCTGTTTCAAGCACCCAGGCGCTTTCAGGATCCGCGATCAGAAAGCCATTATGATAGAACAAGGGATGCCGAAATCCGCAGCTTCCACCCTGGCCGTAGG
>DAOTUG010000166.1:0-9753 GCA_034437335.1 Anaerolineaceae bacterium | reverse complement strand
GAAGAATCTATCTATGGCTACCCCCACCTGGAGTGGTGAAGTGCATTTCTGGCGGTTGGACCCGGCCGTCTGGCCCCAGGTTTTGGAAAGCGTCCGGTCGCTGGGATTGCGGGTCATTTCCACGTATCTGAGCTGGCGCAGTCACGCCCCCGATGGACCCAGGGCTGACCTGACGGGCGCCACCAATCCACGACTGAATCTGGTCTCTTTTCTGCAATTGTGTCAGGCTATGGATCTGGAGGTGATCCTCAAGCCCGGCCCCTGGATCTGCGCAGAAGAGATCAACGGAGGTTATCCGGATTGGCTCCTGGAAGATCCTGATCTTCTCATGTGGGATGCTGCAGGCGCACCGCTTCTGGCAGGGGATGTGCCCCAACAACATCGTGTTCCCTGCTATTTGCATCCAACGTATCTGAACTGGGTGAAGGACTGGTTTACCCAGGTGGCGGCTGTGATCCGCCCCTTTTCACGCGCCAAGGGTCCGGTTCGGGTGCTTCAGCTTGACAACGAACCCAGCGCGGCTTTTCATATGGGAATGTGGGAAATGGATTACAATCCCCTCATTGCCAGGCCGGGGGGCGTCTATACCAGGTGGTTGCAGGCGCGGTATACCACCTTGGCCTCATTGCAGGAGGCCCATGGCAGGAACTATGCTGCCTTCTCGAAGGCGGCCCCGCCAAGGAGTTTACAGAAAGATACGGCGCCCCTTCGGGCTGCCCTTGATTGGGTGGATTTTAAGACCTGGTATTTTGCAGAACACCTTCGTCTTTTGAAGTCCTTTTGGTGTGACCTGGGACTGGACGCAGTCCAGTTCAGTGTGAACACGATTGAAGGAACTCCCCTGGGAATTCCCAACGATTGGCGCACCTTCGCAAAGGTGAGTGATCTGGCTGGACTGGATTATTATGCCTACCTGCCCTTTACGGAATCTGATCTCTGCCGGGTGGTTCAGGGAGTCAACTATTCCCGGGCGGTGTTTGGGCGAGTCTGGGCGCCTGAATTGATGAGCGGAACCTGGCTTCTCGAAGGGGATCCACCTGAGCCTGTGAATGGAGAGGATTGCAGCCGACACACCCACCTTTTGCATCTGACGGCCCTGGCGGCCGGATTGGAGCGCGCCAATTTCTATATGCTTGTGAACCGGGATCATTGGGATCATGCGCCCATTGATGGACAGGGGAATCCAGCTGTGGGATACGGCCGGCTTGCAGAGCTGATGACCCTGCTGCAGGCGCTGCCGGACATGATGGACCTGCTGCCTGTCCACAACCTGGCTGTCCTGTATGACCGGCACCTGGCCCGGTTATTTTATCTTGATCCGGAGGATGCGTCTCTGGCCCAGGGTTACCGCAGATTTCAGGCCCTCTACCGGGATCTGGTTGCCCTGGGACATTACCCGGCATTGATAGACAGCGAGGTCAATCTTGCGGAGATGGCAAAGGAACCCCTTCTGTGTGTGCCGGGGTTTCGGGTCTGTTCACGGAGTGTCATTGAAACTTTGGAAGGCTTTCTTTCAGCAGGGGGGCGGATCCTGTTTTATGGGCAGCCGCCAGGTGAGGATGCCCAGGGCCAGGCCCTGGCAACCCTGGAAGGGGCGGGTGTGTCTGTGTGTTCGCCCAACAGGGATGCCCTTGAGAGCAGATTGCACTCCCTGGGAGTCAAACGGAAATGGTGGACCGATACCTCCGGTGTGCATATTTTTCATCGGCGTTCGGCATCCCTTGAGGTTCTGTTTTTGATCAATCTTAATCCATCGCCAACCACAGCACGCTTGGTGAGAGCGGACGGCAAGTCCATCCGGTTGGCTTTCTTGGGCCCTTCGGATCTTGGGGAGTTGGCCGGGCAGGGCGAACTGACTTTCCAACTCCCGGAGCTAAGCTGTCAGGTTGGTTTGGTGAAACAGGTGTCCGATCTGTGATTATCTGCATTGTCTGTTTCCGCCGGATATTTTGCGCAAGACATTCACCAATTGGTGCTCCGGCTTGAAGCATAAATGATAATGTAACCAAGTATCAATATCCACTGAGCAAAATCCGGTTAAAATCAGGATGGTTATTATGGGTCTCCCTGACCTCCGAATTCGGGAGATTGGTGTTGCGATGCACATGCGAGAATAAAAGGAGCGCATTATGGATAACATTCCAGGGCTTGATCGGCCTGATTTGTCTCAGGTAAAACGGATTCTGGCGATCCAGCCGCATTATGATGATAATGACATCTCTGCCGGAGGCACCCTCCTGGCCCTGGCGAAGCGCGGGGTTGAAATTCATTACCTGACCGTGACGGATGATTTGGTCGGCGTGATCAACACGAATTGGAGCGCCAAGGAAGCCTTAAAGCATCTCCGGGAGAACCAGGAAGCTGCTGGAGAGATCATGGGGGTTAATGCACAATACCGCCTGGGCTTACCGGATGCCGGCAGTTATGATTACTTCAGTCTACGGCGTCAAATCATTAAACACATCCGGCTGGTCAAACCCGATGCTTTGTTCACTGTAGACCCCTGGACTCCGTATGAAGCCCATCATGATCATGTGATCACCGGCCGGGCAGCCGCTGAGGCGGCAATCCTCTACCAGATGCCTCGCATGCTTTCCGGTGCGACCATTGATGAAGCCTTACGGGATTATCAGTTGCAGGCTGTGGTCTTTTACAACACAGCCTATGCCAACCAGATATTTAATATCAGCGATGTTCTTGAAGAAAAACACCGGCTTTTGCGCTGTTATAAGGCCCAATTTACCCCGGAGGGGTTGGACGCCCTTGTTGAGCAAACGACCTTTCTGGCTGCCTATGTTGCCGGTCAGGAAGATTTTATCCATGGGGAGGGTCTGAAAATTGTGGCTCCCTGGATGCTTCACGGCGTCCCTATGACCATGCTGTTATAAGGAACCAGGGTTGGATCGCAGGAATTCCACCAATCCCGTCAATATCCTTCTGGCAACACTGCGGGCAATGAAGTCCGTGTGCACACCGCCTTGTTTCACCAGCCGGGAAATTGTTCACTGACGGGTCTTTCCTCCTCGCGCCAGCGACTGATCTATGCGACCTGTTTGGCGCATGGCTGCGGCTGAGGGCTTTGGGGAGTAAGGGATTCAGATAAGGGGGTGGGAAATCCCTGCTTGACTCTGACAACGGCTCAGAGGTCCGATGGGAGAACCCCTTGGCTGGGGTCGTGAGTTTTTCTTCCTGACCGTTTGCGGCGCTTCTTCAGCTATGAAATCGGATACGCCTTTTGGAAACCTCCGGCATAATTTAGTACAATGAGACTCACATTATTCAACATCACCACGGGAGGTTCTGTGTTTAAGCGAATAACGGTCATAGTGCTGGATGGGGTTGGTGTGGGAGCAGCCCCCGATGCGGCGGATTATGGCGATGCCGGCAGCAATTCGATTGGGAACACCGCCCAGGTTCTGGGGGGGATTGATCTACCTCATATGGCCATGCTGGGTCTGGGCCATGTCACTGAGATTCCGGGCGTGCCGCCGATGGAGGATCCCCGGGGCGGATTTGGAAAAATGCAGCCCATGTCTGCCGGAAAGGACACCATTTCAGGGCATTGGGAGATAATGGGCATCCATCTCCCCGACCCTTTCCCAACCTATCCTGAGGGCTTTCCGGATGAGGTCATTCGGCCTTTTGAGGAGCAGATCGGTCGGGAGGTTCTGGCCAACCGTCCAGCCTCGGGGACCGAGATCATCAAAGAGTTGGGAGAAGAACATATCCGCACGGGAAAACCCATCGTCTATACCTCCGCTGACAGTGTATTCCAGATTGCGACCCATGAGAAGGTGGTTCCTGTGGATCAGCTCTATGCCATGTCCAGGACAGCGCGGGAGATCTTGCAGGGGAAACACGGGGTCGGACGGGTCATTGCCCGGCCCTTTGTGGGACGAACTCCGGAGGACTTCACTCGCACGGATAACCGACGGGATTTTTCCCGGACCCCGGACTCTGCTACGATCCTCGACAAGTTGGAAGCTGCCGGATATGACGTCTGGTCGGTGGGCAAGATTGACGACATCTTTGTGCATCGCGGTCTGACGCGTAAAAATCACACCCTGGGGAATGAAGAAAGTATCCAGACCACCTTGAACCTGCTGGAAGAGGACTTTCATGGGTTGCTCTTTGTGAACCTGATTGAATTTGACATGGTGTACGGTCATCGTAACGACCCGGAAGGGTATTATCACGCGCTGAGGACCTTTGATGATGCCATTCCGGAGATCCAGAGCCGATTGACGGATGGGGACCTGGTCATCGTGGCTTCCGATCATGGGGTGGATCCGACCACCGAGAGCACCGACCACTCCCGGGAATATGTGCCCCTGTTGGCCTTTGGACCCCGGGTTCGGGGTGTGGATCTGGGCGTGCGGGATACCTTTGGTGATATCGGCGCGACCATAGCCGAGAACTTCCAGGTCGTCCCACCGGAGATCGGGACCAGCTTCCTGGGTGACCTGACCCGGAGTTAAGGCGGTATCTTATGCGGGTTCGTTGTTCGATTTGCGGTCGGAAATCTGACCTGACACCTGAATGGTGGCGGTGTGACTGCGGGGCTCCCTGGGAACCGGCGCATCTGCCGAGGTTGGATCCACAGAAAATCCGAACCGGAGCGTATTCACTCTGGCGCTACGGCGAATTCCTTGGTCTGGACATTGACCGCCCTGTGCAGCCCATGGGGGTGGGATGGACGCCACTGGTCCCGGTGAATCTTTTCGGACGCCGGGTGCACCTCAAGCTGGAATACCTCTCTCCCTCAGGTTCCTTCAAGGATCGGGGGGTCTGTGTCATGGCCCAACAGCTCCATTATATGGGAGTGACCACGGTTGTGGAGGATTCTTCCGGCAATGCTGGGGCCTCTCTGGCAGCCCACGCCGCCCGGCTGGGATTGCGAGCGCAAATCTTCGTGCCGGCCTATGCTTCACCAGGCAAGAAAGCCCAGATTGCTGTGTATGGGGCGGACGTGGTATCGGTGGAGGGACCACGGATCGCAGCGGGAAAGGCCGCTCAGGAGGCTATTGGACCTCGCACAGCTTATGCCTCCCATGCTTACCATCCGGCCTATCTGGTTGGACAGATGACGGCCGCCTGGGAATTATGGGAACAATTGGGTCGGAAGTCCCCGGATTGGATCTTTCTGCCGGCGGCCCAGGGTGGGCAGTTCCTGGGATACTGGTTCGGCTTTAAGCGCCTGGTGATGGCCGGTCTGGCGGAAAAACTTCCCCGGCTGGTGGCAGTCCAACCGGCACGGATTGCTCCCATTGTGAACGCCGTGGCTGGAGGGTTGGATCACATTCCATCCTTGGAAGCAAGCGGTCCTACTGTGGCTGAGGGGGCGGCGGTGCCCCGGCCGGTGCGGGACTGGCGCATTCTTGAAGCTCTGTCAGAAACGGGTGGGCAGGCTCTGGCAATGGACGAGGAAGAAATTATGGCGGCGCGGGACGTTATGGCGCAGTTGGGCTATTTCATAGAGCCGACCAGCGCCCTGGGTCCGGCGGGGTTCCAGCAGTTAATGGATGCAGTGGATCCAGAGGATATGGTCGTGCTGCCCCTGACGGGGACTGGGTTAAAGGGCGTGCCGCAGGGCGTCCAGCATCCTGAGTGATTCCTCTTGGCTTGGTTTATGATCCCCAACTCACTATGTTTTGACCGGAGCAATCCGTCCCCGGATAGCATTCATTGGTCCAAGCAGTCTGTATCCCAGAAGGGAACTGTTTCCGGTAAATAGGTCACCTCAGCCGCTTGCATCCCGACACGCCCTGCCAGGATCCCCATTGTTGGGCCTATCTTGAATGCTTCTGTCCCTGGCTGCGGCAGTGATCACGCTCAGGGGCAGCATGAGCAGGATAAAGATCACTCCATAGATCATAAAGTCAATAAAGGTGTCATTGAAGAGATAACCGATGGGCCACTGGGCCACAACCCACACCAGATAGCCCACCAACGGCGTCGGCCAGAGCCTTCCCAGGAACCGGATGAAGCCCCTGGACGGGTGTTTGATGGGGTTGCGAAGGGACATAGCTGCCAGAGAGGCGACGATCCCAATCAGGGGCGGGAAGAATCCCCCACCGAAGAGGAGGGAGAGGATTGAAAGACCCAGGAGAACCCACCCGGCCCTTTTCCTCTGCAGGAAACCGAGGCTCCAGATGGTGATTAGAAGGCCAAAGAACACCGCCAGGATGCCCGTCACCAGGAACATTTGGAACAATGGTCATGGCCGGTTCACAGGCGTTCCAGATGGCTTCCGGTTCACAAGGCGGCCCCATGGAAACGATCACCACGCTCTCCGGCCGTGCGTTTCCCCGCAGGACTTCGAAGATGCCGTGTTCTATTGCGGCCAGGCCGGATGTGAGTCCGAGAAGTTTGGCGGTGGTCCAGGTGGCTTTGCACATGGCGTGCTCCTTGCCAGGATGGGGGTATTTGGGTCCGGATGTCAGGGATCCTTTTCTATTATAAGAAAACGGATGCATTTATGTGTTATCCTCAGGTTAAGAATCTGATGCGATTCAGTCCCGGATTTCGATACCATTCAAGGAGTGCGATATGACTCTGAAAAACCCGCGACCCTTGCCTTTTCTCGATGATGGCATCGCCCAGGTAGCGATCCTCGTCCAGGACCTGGAGGCTGCCATGCAACACTATTATCAGGATTTTGGCATCAGTCCCTGGCATGTGTACACCTATGCCAAACCCCTTGTCCAGGAGATGCACCACCGGGGGGAATCAGCGGATTACGCCATGAAGATTGGACTGTCCTATTTTGGCCCAATGCGGATCGAGCTGATTCAGCCCCTGCGCGGTGATACGATCTATGCCGAGTTCATCGCCGAACACGGGTATGGGGTGCACCACTTTGGCCTACTGGTTGAGGACATGGCCTCGGCTTTGGAACAGGCTGAAGCGGCCGGATATGCAATGATCATGGATGGCGCAGGTTTTGGACGGGATGGAGATGGGCATTATGCTTACTTGGATACTGAAGACAGGCTGGGGGTGACCCTTGAATTGATCGAACGTCCCGAAGGGCGAATTTCTCCTGAGGCGGTTTTTCCTCCTGAGAGTAGGGAACCTGAAACAGGATGACCTTCAGTCGGCTGCTTATTCGTCGTTTCGCATAGATGGCGAATTTTCCCCAGATGCCGTGAGGTATTTCCATGCGCAAAACACAATTTTTGAACCTTCTGGAAGCTGTTGAAACAGGCGAACAGATTTCCAAAGCGGATTGGGATTTTGACCGCATTCTGCAGCCTGTGCGCTCTTTGACGGCTCAGTTTGACCTCGCTTGGCCTAAGGGGAAGGCTCTGAATACCGACCTTTCCCTGGCTGATCGGGTCTTTTCCGCGGCTGTGGATCTGCTGGCAGGAAGCGGGGTCTATGCCCTGGAAACCGGCCGGGTGATTCCTCTGAGTCGGGATCAGATCGAGGCTGGGTGCCAGTCAGCTCCCCACCATTTACAAATGGGGCAGGGGCAGGACGCAGTCACACTTTTCCCGCGCGCTCTGGAAGACGACCGGCCTCCTGTTGTCTGTGCAGGAAATCCGGGAGCCCCCACCCCGGAAGCCCTCTTTTTGCCCCTTGTGATGACCTGGGCCCGGGAGCCTCTGGTGGATATGCTCACCTGCGGTTCACTGTCAGGGATTGATGCATGTCCAGAAGTTCCCTCCGAGATTAGTGAGATCCTAACGACCCGGCGCGAACTGGCGCTTTTACACGAGGCCCTGGCGCGAGTGGATCGTCCGGGTTTGGGAATGCTGGCAGCCCAATCGTCCATGACTGCGCTGGGTGACCTGGCCGTGTCACGATCCCGCGCTTTGCGCCCCTGTGATGCCCATCTGGTGCCCCTTCAAAATGAGCTGAAGGTAGACCGCAGTAGCCTGATCCGGGCGGCCAACAGCCTTGATTATGGGATGCGCAACGCCTCTTTGGCCACTGTGATGGTAGGCGGCTTGGGAGGCGGCCCAGCGGGAGCTGCGGTGGTGCAGACTGCTTCCCTGATGGCGGCTAACCTGATTTGCCTGGCGGATTATCACCTCCTGCACCCAATTCACATCCGGCATGTGGCTACCACAACCCCCGAAGTGCTGTGGGTGCAGAGTGTAGTCTGCCAGGCCTTTGCCCGGAATGCGCCCTGTATCCTTTTTGCCGATGTCTATCCCAAGAGCGGTGCAGGGACCCCCGAGCTGCTCTATGAGACGGCGGCCAATGCGCTGGCAGCCACTGTTTGCGGTGCGCATCTGGAAGGGGTTGGGTCGGCTGATGGGGCCCTGCCCAACTGCAGCAGCTTGGAAGCGCGCTTGATGGCTGAGGTGGGGTGGACGACTGCGGCCAAAGGGATCTCCCTGAAGGATGCTGCTGACCTGCTGCCAGATTTGATGGAAAAATATCTACCGGTATTTGAGAGGTCTGGAGGTAATCCTGGGTTGTCCTTTGATGCCGTGGTGGATCAGGACAGTCTGAACCCCACCGACACCTGGCAGGGAATCTATGAGTTGGTCACAAAGGACCTTCATCACTGGGGGGTTTGGGACCTGGTTCGAGGCAGAATGCGTTAGAATGGTTGGGAAAAGCGCGCTATTACTCTTTTCGTTCCTTATGGCCACGAAAGACAGCCTGTTGGAGAGCATTCCATGAAAAACCCTGCAATGCGGTGGAAGACGATCACCCGATGAATACTCCTCAGCCTGAGCGGCCTGCTGCTGGTGATTTTCTTGATAATTGCCATTGGTGGGGATCGCACCTATCTCGGCCGTCTGGTCCTATGGAATGTGTCTGATATTTATGACCACGAACGCTTCCCTTACCGGATTGTGCCGGCCAGCGCCAATCCGGTCTCCCTCAAAGCTGCCCCGGACTCAGTCGGAGACATTCTGCGAGATATCGTGGTCCACTACAATTTCCGCGGGGATGCGATGGAAACGACCCTGCAGGAACTTCTGGTGGAATCCAATACCACCAGCTTTCTTGTGCTGCAGGGGGGTAAAATCCTTTACGAGAGCTATTTTAAGGGCGCGACGCGGGAGACTCTCAACCGGTCATTTTCTGTTGCCAAATCATTGACCGCAACCCTTGTAGGAATTGCTCTGGATCGGGGCTTTATTCAAAGTGTGAATGACCCGGTTTTGGACTATCTCCCGGACCTGACAGGATCAAATATTGAAGCGGTGACCATCCGTAATTTGCTGATGATGAATCCGGGATGGCGTTTCTCTGATGGACCGTTTCCCTGGACGGATGATACCATCCTTTATTACACTCCCTCTGTTCGGAACCGGCTTCAAAATGTCCTTTGGGGCCGATTCGCTCCGGGGGAAAAATTCATTTACAACAACCACAGCACCTATCTCCTGGCGATGGTTCTCGAGCAGGCCAGTGGGATGACCCTTTCAGAATTTACGGGTCGTTATCTCTGGGAGCCCCTGGGAGCAGAATATGACGCCACCTTCAGTATGAATAGCCAGGCGGATGGACTTGAACAAGCGCCTTCAGGGTTCAACGCGGCCGGGGTGGATTTCGCGAAACTGGGGTTACTGTATCTGTATGCCGGCCAATGGAATGGTAAAAGGATTCTTTCCGGGGATTTTATCCAAGAAGCAACTACTCCGGCTGTGGTTCCGGAGGATTACTATACCGACTGGGAAATTGACCAGGATGTTTTCTATAAATACTAGTGGTGGGGCCATGAGCTGCCAGACGGGAAGGTGAACTTCTTTGCCTCCGGGGCTTATGGACAGGTGATTTATGTGTGTC
>DAOTUG010000165.1:0-33272 GCA_034437335.1 Anaerolineaceae bacterium | reverse complement strand
AGCAAGGGCACAACAATTAATCCCGCCAGTAAAATGGCCAAAATGATGATGATTCGTTTGTTAAATCGCATGGTTTCATCCCTCTTTCCTAATTTCGAACACGATAAAGCGGATCAGCTTCTTCAAATTCGTGATTCATCAATAATTCAGGAGTCAAATAATCAATATAGAGTGGTCGTACCCCGCGGGCTGTCTCGCGACCGATCCAGGAAAGCATGTTGTCCGGTGAAATGAGGAACCGGTTTACGAGAAGCACGTCAGGCCGCTGCCCTTCTACAATCTGATAATAGGTCAGGACAGGTATCGTAGTCCATTTACCGTATACAATGGCGTTTTCATCAAGCTGGGCAAAGATGGCCTGGGCCTTGTCCCGACCTTCCCAATTTTCCGCCTGGCTGACCAGGGGCCAGTTCCAGGCAACCACAAAAATCACAAATCCAGATAATCCCAGTTTCAGCAGGCTGCTGGCGGTCATGGGACAGCCCCCCAGCTGGAAGAGGGGCTTGGGAACCGCTTCACCCAACTGGCGATTAAGACCTCTCAGACCAAATGCGACCCAAATGGCAAAAATGAGATACACCGGCAGGAACATGGTTTCCAGATCAATCACCCGATAGGTGGTGAAAAAGAGCACGTTAACAAAAAAGGTCAGAAGCAGGAAAACCGCTTCCCAACGATGTTTTTTAACCATCAAATAAGAACCATAGATCCCCGGACCGATGGCCAACCCGAAGAAACTGCGCCAGAGGGCTCTCAAAAAGATCAGCAGAGTCTGGTCCAGTATATGCCAGTTGTCGCCAACCCGGGTCGAAAACACCTTCCCGGAAGCCACCCACCAAATGCCTTCCAGACGGTGCAGATCAACGGGATAATACAGGCCTTCCTCACTGAAAATGCCGGCATAATTGAAAGCCGGCCTGGCAGAATAACGAATGGGTAGATAGAGATAGGGCAGTAAACCCAGACACACCCCCAACAAAGCGGGGATGAGATGCCGTGGTTGAAGGATCCGGCGCGGTTTTTTGAACAATAAATACAGGCCCAGACCAGGCAGGGTGAGAAGACTGCTCATATGATTGCACAGGCTGAGGCCCACCAGCAGAAAAAGGAAAAATGTCCGCCACGGGGTTGGTTCCTCTGCCCAGTGCAGCATCAACAAGATCGTTCCAGCCATGAGAACGGTGTGCAGGGTGTACACCTCTGCAACCAGGGAAAGTCCCCAGAAAAAGGGGGAACTGGCCAGCAAGCCCAGAGCAATTCCCGCCGCCCATTTTGGCACGTTCAAACGCCTGAGAATCAGATATCCCAGAAAGATCGTCAGGGCTCCGGTCAACGATGAGAACAGATTCATCCGAAGCGCGAAGTTTCCCACAGGGATCCGGGACCAGAGAAACCCCAGCAGAATGTATAAGGGATAGCCGGTGGCCCTCGTCAGCCCCAAGGTGACAGCAGCAGTGGTCAATTCTGCGCTGTCAAGAATCGCCACAGTCGGACAAACAGTCACCGCATACACCACGAAGGGAATCACAAAAGAGGCTGCAGCAGCCGCATCAATGCGGTTTGCAATCCTTTCTGTGATGGTGCTAACGATGGTTGCCATGGCGATGAGTCGCTTTTTCTTGGTGTTTATATTGAATAATCAGCATCTGGTTTGCAATCACACCCAGCAGAAATATGCTCAGCAGCCGTCCGGATTCGAAGCCCCAGGGGTAAAAATCCCATAAACCAATGATTCCCATAGCCGTCCAGGCAGCGACGAAACCGATATTGGTGGAGCGATGGGTGTTCCAGATCCCATTTCGAAAAGTCAGGGGAAGAAACCACAACCAGACCCAGACCAGGCCGCCCAAAACCCCGACCTCAGAGGCCAGCATCAAGGGGACATTGTGAACCACATCGGAATAACGAATTCCGGGGGCATATTTGGCCACCCCGATGAAATTCCCGGAGCCAATCCCGGTCAGGGGGTTTTTCAAGATAATTTCAACCGCAACCTCCGCCAGGCCCATCCGGTGATTGAAGGATGTGTTGTAATAAAAGAAGGTGGACACCGGATCCAGATCCAGATAGAGAAAAACGCCAATAACACCGATGGCCATTCCAGCCAGGGTGATGATAACGGGCCAGCGCATCTCTTTCTTTTTAATCACGAACCACACCCCTTCAAACAACACCAGAATGGCAAAGGCGACGATGGCCGTGCGCGAGAAGGTGGCAATGAGCCCCGCACACAAGAACCACCAAACAATCCGCCAAAGCCATTTTTTGACGAGGGGCAGGCCGATCAACAAACCGACCACAAGGAAGCCGGCCAGGATGTTGGGGTTAAAGGTCATTCCGTAAGCCCGCAGCATCATTCCGTCCCCCAAGGGAATTGCGGCTGCACCCGGATGATGGACCGGAAGAGCCAGCTCCCCAGGCAGGCCAATCGGTCCGGCAATCAGAACCTGAATGATGCCAATGACGACATTGACAACCATCCCCAGGAGATACACCCGAATCAGGGTTTTCACATTGATCTTAGAAAAGAGAATTAATAAGAACATAAGGATGGAAGAAAGCCAGCGTAAATTGGTATAAACGGTCTGACTGGTGTACACGGCGGAAAACAGGGAAAATCCTCCCAACAGATAAATCAAGGCCAGGGGTAGAAGGATTGGCATCGCCTCGGAGATCGCCCGGAGCAAGCGTTCAGATTGCTGCTGCTGGATTTGCTCAATGACCGCCAGGATCAGCCATGTGAGAATCACCAGGTCCGTCAGATATAATCCGATGGTGACATACATGGGAAAAACACCGGCGATCAACGGACTGGAAATTGGGAAGAAGACGCTCAAGGGCATCACCAGAACCAATAAATAACTGATCCATCTCGGGATATTGACCTTCACATTGGAAAGGATTTCAGTTGAGAGCATAGCGCAAGTAACTCCGGCGACCTGGCGTGATGTGCTTAAACATTAATACAACGCATCATAATTATTTCTCATAATAACAATTTTGCTATCGCAATAGTATAATCAATATTAATTTATCTCATATATCAAAACTTATCTGCAATTAAACCTGTTTGCATTAATAATATGATATACATCAAGCGGCAATAAATCAATACAATTACAAATCTGATATACATGTGACTGATTCATATACACTTACCGGCCCTCCCCGGCCTGGATTTTACAAACCCATCAAACCTCACTATAATCAGGGACATGTCAGACGCCCACACAGAATCGCCCCGCTTTACCATTGGCTCTATCCCTATTCAGGGAGATTTGATTCTGGCGCCAATGGATGGGATCACCGATCTGCCCTTCCGCGGCATTTGCCGTCGGCTGGGGTCCGCTATGAGTGTGACAGAGTTCATCAACACAATTGACGTTGTGGAAAACAATACACGATACATGCCAAGGCTGACCTTCAAGCCCTTTCACCGTCCCCTTTCCATGCAGCTTCTGGATGATGACCCCCAACGTCTTCTGGCAGTCGCCCTGGAGCTGGCCCCCAAGGTAAAACCGGACCTCATTGACATCAATCTGGGATGTCAATCAAAAAATGTCACCGGCCGGGGCGCGGGGGCTGCCCTTCTGAAAGAGCCCGCGAAAATTGCAGAAATGTTCCGTCTGATGACAAAGAACTTCTCCATCCCCATCACCGGGAAGATCCGCCTGGGATGGGATGAGGACTCTTTGAACTACCTTGAAGTTTCCCGAATCATTGAAGACAACGGCGGCGCCATGGTCGCCGTCCACGGCCGGACCCGGCAACAGGGCTATCAAGGAAAGGCCCGCTGGGATCCCATTGGGCAGATAAAAGCAGCCCTGAACATTCCCGTCATCGGAAATGGGGATGTAAAAACTGTAAACGACATCGCAGCCATGAAGGAAACCACCGGCTGTGATGCCGTGATGATCGGACGGGCTGCCGTGGCCAATCCCTGGATTTTCAGCAGGCTGAACCGGCAGGAGGTGCCCCCGGATGCCGTTGGGAAACTGGCCCTGAAACATCTTGAGGACATGCTCGCCTTTTACGGGCAGCGCGGCCTGATCCTGTTTCGAAAGTTCCTCAAAGCCTACCTGCAACCCTATGCTCTGCCCCGGGAAACCCTTCTGTCCCTTCTGAAGAGCAACGATCCCATCTTTGTGCAGGATTCCATCCGATCCATAATGCATGTATTGCCATCAGAGATTCCCTAGCGGCCCGCGGACACCCTTCAGACCACAACCCGCTCAAGAAGACTCTCCACAGGGGCAAGGGTTTCATCAAACAAACGCGCCAGCCGGCATCTGACCCCCGCTTGAAGTTCCCCGAGCAAATTCATGGCCCGGGCATGCTGCTCCTGAATCTGGAAAAGGCCATAGCTGATCGCGCCGGACTTAACCAGAATTTCCTGCGCCCGGGACAATTTTTCAGGGTGATCCACCTGGGTTCGAAGCCGGATAAATTCCTCCCGGGCTGCATGGTCCACCCTGGTCGCATAGAGAATCGGCAGGGGAAACCGGGCGTTGGCCCAATCCGGATCCGCAGGCACGGCCAGACAATCCCGCAAATCATCATGAAGCTGAATCAGCAGGCCGTAGACACAGCCCAGGTCCTCGAGAAGCGTCATTTCATCCGGAGGGCAACGGGCAGCAAGGCCCCCCAGAGCAAAAGCCCCGGAGAAAAAAGAGCCGCTCTTCAGCCGGGCCACCTGCCAGTACTGCTGCTCCGTCTCAAAATGCTGTCCATCCAGGGACTGCCCATAAGCTACTTGAGCCAGCATCTCCGAGAGCAAAGCAATCCCCTCCCGAAGGCCCGGTGGATCTTCCCGGATTGCACTCACCAGAGAGAAAGCCAGAGGTATCATCCCGCTGGCAAGAAGGGCCAGATGCTCTTCTGTATGCTGTCCCTCCCGGAAACGTCCATCCCCATCCAGAACATCATCCACCAGGATCACGGCCCCAAACGCCAGGGTCAGACAGGCATTTGCCCGCAGAGCGTGGGCATCCCTCCCGCCCACAGCCAGACAAACCTCCCCGGGGATCAAGATATGTTTGGGTTTTTCGTTTATAATCTTTGTGACAACCCGCTGTAATTGCGGCCAATCACACACAATGCGATACTGTGAGAGAAAATGCGCTATTTCAGAGTACATCCCAACACCTCCTTCGGAGAGGCTGGCCGGTCTGATAACCGGCCAGCCCTTCACAGATTTATACTCAACCAGCCCACCAATCCCAGTCGCTGAAGAGCTGGTGCTCCCGGATATCCTTCACATCCGCCTTACAGAGCAGGGACAATGTTGACAGTCTTGCATCCCGGGATTTTTCAGCCGCTTTGAGCGCCTTGTAAAAAGCATTCATTTTATTCACCTCCTTTCTTCAAATGAGATTAGCGATGAGCCCTAAAACAATTTCCCTCAAGGACCCAGCACCGATTAAGAACGAACAAATTCAAAATGAAATTGAGATCATCCTGAGCTTCCTTCTGCTTCTGATCCTCCTTTTCTTCTCCTACACCGAAATCTTTCTGAAGCCCTATCTCGGTTTCACGGTCAATCTCAACAGCGGTGTAATCTCCGGTATTGATTCAGCAGCCGAAGGCTATCTGGAACAGGGCGATCAAATTCTGAGTGTCAACGATATCCCCATCGAGAGCATCAACGATTCGGTCTGGATGAATCCCTTTCTTCAGACAAAGACCGGAGAATTGTGGCAAATTCGCTTCCTGCGGGATGGGGCGATCCAGTCAGTCGCCTATCCAAAGCCCCCGCAGCATCAGAAGACATTCCTTCAAATCCTGAGCGGGGACTGGATTCTGCCATATCCGTTCTTTGCAGCCGGCATCATCACTGTGCTTTTTCTTCGTCCCCGCACCCGTACCAGGCAGCTCTTGATCACATTCTTCTACTTATATGCTCTCTGGATCAGCGCCGGGTTGGTCTCCCCCACAGGTTACTGGTACACTCCCACCATACTGCGAGTCACAATCTGGTGCAGTGTACCAGTGGTGCTGCACCTGCACTGGTATTTTCCAAAGCCCTTCAAACAAGTTAAACTGTGGCTCGTGTGGGTTCTCTATGGGTTCTTCGCCAGCCTGGCCATCCTTGATCTGACCGGTTTCCTGCCCTCAACGCTCTATCTGGGAGGCTTTTTGTTCTCTTTGCTGAGCGCCTTCACCATTTTAGTGGTGAAATGGTTCCGGTTTAAACCCTCCCGCAGGATCCTGGCCGCATTGATTTCCGGCTATCTCCTTGTCGCATTGCCGCTTTTCGTGATGACGCTGATGATCTTACTCAATGTGGCACAGCCGGTGTCCAATATTGCCTTGGTGGGGTTGACAGCCATCCCCGGCTTCTACTTCTTCTCCGCCTACCGTATTCACCTCAAACAGGAAATCCCCCGGGTGAACCGGGCCATGCGCCTGTACTATGGCGCTATCAGCCTCGAATTTATTCTCAGTTTCTCGGTGCTCCTCTTCCCCAGCCTGCCCACCTATATCACCTTCATTAATTACATCTCTTTTTTGATCATCATCCTGATTTCCCTCAGCGGTTTTGGGATTTTGCTCATCATGCCCGCCCTGGCCAACGATCAGGTGAACCTGTTCACCAGCGAATCCTACACCCTGCGCTTGAGCGCAAACCGGGCAGCGGCCTTTGTCATTTTCATCCTGTTGATCGCGCCGATCACTCTGTTGATCTTGCTGCTGGTCTATCAGGATCCTGGCATGACTTTCCCCAATGTCTTCATCACCACTCTGGTGGCCACCCTGACGACCGGCCTTTCCATCCTGATCTATCAACGCTACCAGCAATTCTTCAACCGGATGGTACTGGGTATCCAGCATCCACCCGAAGCGCTGATCCGGGAATATGCCCAGCGAATCACCACCAGTCTGGATCAGAAATCTCTGGCAAACCTTCTCGGGTCGGAAATTCTCCCCAGCCTTCTGATCCGCCAGTCCTGCCTGGTGCGCTTTGACCAGGAGGAGGGAGCCCAGATCCTGTTCAAAATTGGCGTAGACAACAAAGACATCGCGCAAAGCCTGTTGCGGGATTGGACATCACAGCCTCCCGCTCGAGGTTCTCTGCAGGAACTGCAGGCATCAATGCCCTGGCTGCAACTGGTGATCCCCCTTCAGACAGATTCCCACATCCTGGGAGTCTGGTGCTTCGGTCGTAAGGACCCGGACACCGTGTATGACCCGGAATTCATCAAGGATCTGGAAATCCTCGCCCACCAGACCATCCTGGCCCTGTTGAACATCCACCAGGCTGAACTGCTTCGGGAACTGTACAACTCCAACATCCAACGACAGGAAGCTGAAAAAACCAGCGTTGCTCGGGACTTGCACGATGTGATCCTGCCCTCCATCGGCTATCTGGTGGAACTGCGGGCTTCTGGTTGCCGGGTGGAAGAATTTGAAGATGCCATTCAGCGCATCAATAATATGATCCGTAATATCATGAGCGGCTTGCGGCCGGGCACCCTGGACTTGGGGCTGAACATCGCCCTGGAAGAACTGGCGGACGACCCCCTCCTGCAAATCGGCGGGCAGATTGACATACAGACCAATCTCTACACGCCGGAACCGGTTCTCTATGACAAAAATACCGCCCTGCATCTGTACCGCATTGTCCAGCAGGCCTGCCGGAATGCCCTCGAGCACGCCGGGGCCGAGAAAATCTCCATCACCGGCACCCTGCTTCTGGATTCTCTGGATCTGCACATCAGCGATGATGGGGTTGGCTTCCCGGTCGGTGAGACCCTTGATCTGGGAGCGCTGATCCGAAATCGGCACTTTGGTCTGGCCAATATGCAGGAACGAGCCAGGTTGATCAACGCCGAATTGGAAATCGCCTCCCAGCCGGAGCAGGGAACCCAGGTGCACCTGTATTGGTCACCGGAAGCGGAAACGTAACCATTGGCTGGATCTATTCAATTGGTAAGGTGCTGTCGAACACACATCCGGATACTAATGCCTGCCGATGGGAAAATCTATAGGGAATCCCTTGAATTTATTCAAGCGGCACTTGATTTGCATTTATGACACCCACATCCTTTGGAAATCTGCTTCGGAAATATCGTCTAAATACCCGGGACCCCGAAACTGGACGCTACCTCACCCAGGAGCGCCTTGGATCCCTAATTGGTGAAATAACAGGCACCCCCTATACGGCCCAGGCGGTCAGCGATTGGGAACGCCAGCGCAGCCAGATCCACAAAGACCATCGCATGGTGCTCATTGCCCTGGTCCAGGTGCTGCAGGCCTATGGAGGCCTTGAAACCCTGGAACAGGCCAACCGCTGGCTGCGGTCCGGCAATTATCGGGCCCTGAACAATGCGGAAGCGCTGCAGGCCTTTGATGCTCTTCCCTCTTCGAATTCAGGAGGAGCCCACCCCTGGACAGAGACACTCCTCACCCGGATGGGGGCCTGGTTTGAGATGATCACCCCCCGTAGATTCTTCATAGCGGCCTTTGGGGGGCTGCTGGTGCTATCCGCCTGGTTGGGTATCGCGCCCATTCTCTCATGGCCCGTGATGAGCCAGCCCCATGCTGTCCGGGCAGCCATCCAATACGTTCTTACCAGCCTCCTGGTCCCGGCGTTGATTGCCCTGCTGGCCGCCTGGAATCAGTCCGATCGCCCCGCGCAGGAGCGTCCCCTGGATTGGTTCCTGCTGCGACTTATCGGCAGCGCCATCGGGTTCCATCTCGGTTTCCTGACTCTTCTGGCGCTCTCAATTTTCAGCTACCATCTGGGACTGTATCCCTGGCCTCGCTTGTTGCTCCTGACTGCCTCCGCCTGGTCTCCCATCCTAGCCTTTGCCTGCGCCTGCCAGGCTCCTCGCAACCAGCATAAAGCTTATGGAAAACTGCATATTAAGGAATATGGACCAATGCTCCTCAGTTTGCTGCTGCCGATCCTCCTTGGCGGCTATTACTCCCTCAGCTATTCCTGGTTTCTTTCGAGGGTGACAGGCCCACTCTTCCTCCTAGGAGGCACAGCAGCCCTGGGATTCCTGCTGTTTTTCTGGCGGCGGGGCACAGATCAAAACGAATAATGTCGCCCCCTTGGATGGCAGCCACATTGCCTTGCACCGAGCCCTTCCACCCATTTCCCGCTCCGCAACCGCTTGCATCTTCCTTCCGGTCTGGTATAATACAAGCCAATGACTGGTCCTGTTTCTGGTCAATCGGCTGGGAGCATGGAGACCTGCAAAAATAATTAAGGAGTAGCAGTGTCATGGCTTTAGATAAAGAAGTCAAGCAAGAAATTATTGAAGAATACAAACGGCATGGGGACGATACCGGGTCACCCGAAGTACAAATCGCGATCCTGTCAAAACGTATCAAACAGTTGACGGACCATTTGCGGGTAAACAGGCATGATGAAAGTTCACGCCGGGGTTTGCTCAAATTGGTGGGTCGGCGGCGCCGTTTATTGGCCTACTTGCGCCGTAAGGACTACAAACGCTATCTGGCGCTGACTGAAAAGCTCAAGATCCGCAAATAACCGTTTGTTTTTCTTAAACCGCCTGGGGAACAGACCGCAGAAGAAGCAGATTGCTGAGCAGTATGACCAATATTTCACTAATGACTCCGCAATTGACTTCTCTGCGGTATGATTATTTTAATCAGTAGAACCGCCAGTCGGGAATTGAAAATTGCTGAGGACTACCGGGCCTCACCGGTTTTCAGTCCCTGACTTGGCGGGAAAATAGACGAAGGGAAAAAACGAATGAAAAAGAACGCTGATATTTACCGAACCAAGTTGGGGGGTAAAGATATCATCTTTGAAACCGGCAAGCTGGCCGGACAGGCCGGCGGCGCGGTGACAATCCGCCAGGGAGACAGCCTGATCTTCAGCGCAGCCACCCTGGGCTCCGTCCGGGAAGGATTGGACTTCTTCCCCCTGACGGTGAATTATGAGGAGCGCATGTATGCCGGCGGAAGAATCCCCGGATCCTTTTTCCGGCGCGAAGGCCGCCCCCGCGGCGAGGCAATTCTCACCGCCCGGATGACCGACCGCCCTATCCGCCCCCTCTTCCCCGATGGGATGCGCAATGAAGTCCAGATCATGCTCATGTCTCTCTCTGCCGACAAGGAAAACCCCCTGGACATCCTGTGCATCAATGCTGCTTCCGCCGCCTTGATGATCTCAGATATCCCTTGGGACGGCCCCGTTGGCGCTGTGCGCATAGGGTACGTCAATGACGAGCTGATTGTCAACCCGACCTTCACAGAGCTGGAAGAATCCACCCTGGATCTGACAGTCGCCGGCACCAAGGAAGCCGTTCTAATGGTCGAGTGCGGCGCCGATGAGGTTTCCGAACAGGTCATGGTGGAAGCCCTGGAACTGGCTCATAAATCTATTCAACCGATCATCGAAATCCAGGAACAGATGGCCCGGGAACTCGGAAAAGAAAAGCGCGAGGTGGAACGCGTGGTGACCGAGGACAGCCTGATTGATGAAGTCATGGCAAAAGCCAAGGACCGCTTGCAGGAAATCCTCGAAAAACCTTATACCAAAGAGAATCTTTATGGTGGTATCAGCGATCTGAAGGATGCCATCATCGAAGAAATGACCGCTGATGAGGCCGACGATCTGGACAAAGATGCCTTGAAGGAACGCAAGAAAGCGGTCGGCAGGGCATTTGAATCGGTAGAAAAAACCCTGATCCGGGAACGCATCCTCGCCAAGCGAAAACGCCCCGACGGACGCAATCCTAAAGATATTCGGGATGTTTGGTGTGAGATCAACATCAGCCCCAGGGCCCACGGCTCCGGGTTGTTCACCCGCGGCGAAACCCAGGTTCTGACCCTGGCCACCCTCGGCACCCCCAAGGAAGCCCAGGAACTGGACAACCTGGTCCCCGGTGAATCAAAACGCTACATGCACCACTACAATTTCCCGCCCTTCTGCACAGGGGAAACCGGCCGCCTGTACCAATCCCGCCGTGAGATAGGCCATGGGATGCTGGCAGAGCGCGCCCTGCGCCCCGTCATTCCGGACGAAAAGGAATTCCCCTATACCATGCGCCTGGTCTCCGAGGTGATGTCCTCCAACGGATCCTCCTCCATGGCTTCGGCCTGCGGCTCTACTCTGGCCCTGATGGACACCGGTGTGCCGATCAAACGCCCCGTCTCCGGCGTGGCCATGGGTATGATCAAACAGGATGATGATTATGTGATCCTGACCGATATCCTCGGCATGGAAGACCACCTTGGCGATATGGATTTTAAGGTGACCGGAACCACTGAGGGCATCACGGCCCTGCAGATGGACATCAAAATCGGCGGAATCACCACCGAGATCATGTCCGAAGCTCTGGAACAGGCTCGCCAGGCCCGCCTGGACATCCTCAACACCATGCTCCAGACCATTGATAAGCCCCGGGAAGACATCAAAGACCATGCCCCCCGCATCGAGACCATCCAGGTTCCGGTTGACAAAATCGGCGCTGTGATCGGTAAAGGCGGGGAAACCATCCGCACCATCCAGGAAGAAACCGGCACAAAGATTGACATCGAGGACGATGGCACCGTCTTCATCGCCTCCACGGATGGACAGGCCTATAAAGAGGCCAAGGAATGGATCGAGCGACTGACCGAGGAACCGGAAGTCGGCCATATCTACACTGGCAAAGTGGTCCGAACCACGGATTTCGGTGCCTTTGTTGAAATCCTGCCCGGCCAGGACGGCCTCGTGCACATCTCCCAGTTGGATACCACCCACGTCAACAAAGTGACGGATGTGGTCAATGAGGGTGACGAAGTTACCGTGATGATCACCAACATTGACAACCAGGGCCGGATCCGGCTCTCACGGCAGGCCCTGCTGGAAGGTTGGTCGTTGGAAGAAGCCCAATCCCACGATCGGGGCGGCAAAAAGAGCAAAGGCCGCCGCAGCAACCGCAGCCGCCGATAATCTATCCTCTCTCAAAAGTAAAAAGACTGTCCCAATCCTTGGGACAGTCTTTTTTTATCCGCTATCAATCTGCAAACATCCCCCGCCAGTCCACTTCAGGTCTGCCGCCGGCCTTTGCCGGACCGCAGGCGTTTATACGTCCGGTCCAGGTCTGCCATGATCTCATCCTCCCGGGCAGCGATATACGCCAGGATGGAGATCTCATCCTCCATGGCTGCCCTTCCATCCACCACCAGCCGCTTTTCAGGCCGCTTGCGAACCTTTGTGAGGGATTGCACCACCCCGTCCACCTGGATGGGGTGTTCCGTTTTGGACAACGCAAAGACCAGACGGACGGAGTCCTGCCGGCTGCAGGACAGATCTTCCGGGACCGAAACCGTCACGTGGATCACATTGTCTCCCAGGGCGGAGATTTCAAGGAGCCCCACGTCCCGCTCTGTACCATCATCAGCCTGCAGAGACACAGAACCGGGCCGTTTGGGACGAATGCGGGAATGTTTCCGATCCACCGTGTCCGGGCGGATGCCCTTCAGTTTTTTCAACAGGACAACCAGGTTTGTGTAATCCACCGACACAGGCAGGGCCCGGATCAAAACCGGCAGACTCTTGCTTTCCAGATAGGTTCTGCGTTCCTGCTTGATGCCCACCGTTTGATAGGGATGCACAACCAGGCCCACATACTCCGGTGTCGCCAGAGCAACCTCAGCCTCATAGCTGATCGGAACTCCGTGATATCGGTTATGCAAGGTCACGGGACGCTGTTCTTTGAGATGCGTCCAGAAGGTCTTGAAAACATCTTCCTTTGCGACAGGCGCCTTTTTGTGCTTTCTCATCTCTGTGATCCCTTTCTCAAAACAGAAAAACCGGTGGAAGCCTTATTTCTTCGGACTGGTGGGTAGATGGGGCATGTCCGGTCCGTCCAGGCCCAGGCGTTCAGCCAGCGCTGCCCGAAGGGCAGTGCGGTCGTCCCAGGGATATTCCACATGGCCAAAGCACATGGATTGCTCGTGTCCCTTGCCGCACAATATCACCAGGTCCCCCGTTCGAGCCCGGTTCACCGCTCGCCGGATGGCCGTGCCCCGGTCCGGCTCCCGCCAAAAACTCTCCCCCTCCCGACCGCCGCCCGCCACAGCGCCTGCGGCCATATCCGCCAGAATGCCATCCAGGGATTCCGTCCGCGGATCCTCTGCGGTCAGGAACATCTCATCCGCCAAGGGGGCAGCAATTTCCGGCATCATCCGCCGCTTTTCCCGATCCCGCAGTCCAGCGGAACCAAACACAGCGATCACCCGACCTGGAGTCAGCTCCCGGGCTGTGCGCAGGGCCTGCCGAATCGCATTCGGTGTATGGGCAAAATCCACGATGGCCAGGAAATCCTGGCCCAGATCAATTCGCTCCATCCGTCCAGGAATGGTCTCAAAGGTCCGAAAAGCTGCCTGCAGCGCCGTGACCGGCAGCCCCAACCCGAACAACGTCAGGCCAATGGCCGCCAAACTGTTGGCGACATTGTAACGGCCGATCAGGGGCGTGGCGATCTTAAAATCCCCGACCGCAGAATGCACACTGAATCGCAGCAGGCTGGGGGTATTTTCAATCCCATCTGCCCAGAGATCAGCCTCGCCACTGTGCCCATAGGAAATCTGCCTGACGCCCACCAGATCCGACAAATAGCTGTAGGACTCGTCCTCAAGATTGAGAACCGCCAGCCTTTCTACCCCGGGCATTTGCGTCGGATTCTCAGATAGCATTTCAAACAGACGGCCCTTGGCCTGGAGATAGCCCTGGTAATCGCCATGGTAATCCAGGTGCTCATGGGTCACGTTGGTCACAGCCGCCAGGTCATAGGCCACCTCCGCCACCCGTTGTTGGGCCAGGCCGTGGGATGTCGTTTCCAGCACCACATGGGTCAACCCCGCTTCCACCATCCGGGAGAGATACCGCTGGATATCCGGAGCCTCCGGTGTGGTGACATGAAATCCCGTATCCAGCACCGTATCCCCAATCACCGCGTTGACAGTGGAAATCATTCCGGCCGCCAATCCCGCCTTGCGAAGGATCCAGTAGACCAGATTGGTGGTGGTGGTCTTACCATCCGTTCCGGTCACCCCGATCACCACCAGCTTTCTTGAGGGATGATCATGGAAAGCTGCGGAGAATTTTGCCAGGGCCTGGCGGTCATCTCCCCGGATCTGAACATAAGGCACTTTCAGGGCTATCGCTGGCCGGGTGCCAATCACAGCTGCCGCGCCCCGTTGGATGGCCTGGGAGACAAATTGATGGCCGTTAAAATGCTCCCCGACCAGGGCAAAGAAAGCATCCCCCGGCTCAACCTTTCGGGAATCCCAGGCGATGCCCCGGATAAGAACATCCCGATAGTCATTGACAACCCGGTCGGTCATTCCCCGCAAACAGGCAGATAATCGGCGTTCCTTGGTGTTGCTCAACGGCAAAAGATCCTTTCGTCATTCAAAATTCCCGGCGGGGCGGGAGGATTGCCCATGCGCCCCCCTCCGAACAGGGGAGGTCAGCATTCTCAACGGCCCAGCAAACAGGTCATTTCAAGTAGAACAATTGATGGCCAACAAAGATCAGGCGAATCGGCTTGAGACAAACCGCCACATCAGGCAATGCTGCCAGCAGCGCGGCCACGTAGACCGCATTGAAGCGTGAAAACTCCGCAGCAATTTCCAGGCTGGTCAACTCACGCCGAGTAAGCAGGGCGGTGAAAGCCGCCTCCAGAACCGAACGCGGGATCGTGCGGGTCTTGCCGCTGACAACCGGAGCGAGCACCACCCGGTCTCCGGCGACGTCCTCCACGGAAAAAGGGCGGCCCTGTTCGAGGGTCTTCAGCTCCAGTCCATCCAGCGTGCGAATTTCCGGCCAGAATTGATCCTGATTCAACACAGTTCAGGGCGCTTCCAGCGGGAAAGGCCCCGCGCAGGTGAACCCCACCGGCGCCATGGGCGTCTCCCAGTTATACATGTCTATGTAGACCGTGACCGGCGTGTCCAATCCGGCATAATCGAGAAGATAAATATCCACAATCACGCCGCCGGTCGAATCTGTCGAACCCTGGCGGGAATAGGTCACAGTTTCACCCGCCGGACCTCGCAGCGTATCCAGGTAGAGCCGTTCCCGGGTTGGACCGTCCAAGAAACCGCCGCCGACCCGAATCGGGTTGTCCACATCAAACCCGTAGGTGGGGTCCATGCTGATCGGGCAAACATCCGCTGTTTCCCCTGCTACAGGTTCATAAATGATGATCGTTGGCAGCAAAACGCTCAGGAAAGGAACACCCCGCACCCGCCAGGTCTCTTCGGCATCATCCTCCATCACGCCAGAAAAAATACCCATGGCGCGACTGTCCCCCAGATCAAACAGAAACACCTCGCCAACCAGGTCGTGCCCCTGAACCTCCTGCTGATAGGCCACGCGCAGCCCGGGATACCCGTCCACCTCCACCGGCGTCGGTTCATTGGGGAAGGAGGCCCCTTCCATATTGGTCATCATCTCCTCCATGGCGGTTTCCAGCTCCATCGCCTCGTCAAAGGTTTCCGTGAAAATCAGGACCCGGAGGATCTTATCCTCGCTAACCAGACCAGCATTGTCGCCATCCAGCGTCACGGTGAATCCAACCCCATCCTCCACCGGTTCCGGCACCTCAAAGGCATAGCCGCCAAGATCCACCTCGATCAATCTGCCCGGAGCGTAGGACCAGGTGGGCACAATGGTGGGGGTGGGAGTCCGGGTTGGTTCGGGGGTTGCTGTCTCAGTGGGCACCGTGGTTTCTGTAGGGGACGCCGTTGGGGTGGGCAAGGGCGTCTTGGTGGCGGTTGGAGTCTCAGTTGGGCCTCCAAGCAGGGACCCGCAACCTGTCAGCCCCAGGCTGATGGTCAGCAGAACCAGAAGAACAAGCATGGCAGGTTTTTTCATCACGTTCTCTACCTCCCTGGTAGAATCTGTAGGAAATTCATCTTATCCGATTATACATTAAGTCCCAGAATGAACCCTCTATCAAAGCCCAAATCGGGGAAATAGATTCTCCGGGACAAGTATAATGAAACGGCGTATTCATCGAAAACAGATTTGGCATCGTATGAAAATTGATCAGATCATCCACTCCGATCGCAAGACCTTTGGGCTGCAAATCAAACCGGACGGCCGGCTGATCGTCCGCGCCCCCAGGCACGCTTCCAGGGCACAGATCCAGGCTGTTGTGGCGAAAAAAACAGGGTGGATCAAAAAAAACCGGGAGCGGCTGGCCCGGGACTATCCCCATCTAACACCAAAAACCTTCACCGAGGGGGAACAGTTCTGGTTTCTGGGCGCCCAATACGCCCTCCAGTTGACGGATCGAAAACGCCCGGCCCTGGTCCTGGAAGGGCATTTCTCCCTCTCGCGACACAAACAGGACCGCGCAAAAGCGCTCTTCATTGCCTGGTACCGGGAACAAACCCGGGGGATTGTGCACGCCCTGATCGAAGGGTATCAAGAACGCTTTGGGTTTTCCGTCAATCAGTTGCGAATTACCAGCGCGCGCACCCGATGGGGGAGCTGTTCCGGAAAGAACAACCTCAATTTCACCTACCGGCTTTCCATGGCCCCCCGCTCCGTGGTGGCATATGTGGTCGTCCATGAGCTGGTCCACTTAACAATCCGGGATCACAGCCCTCGTTTTTGGCGGGGGGTAGCAGAGATCAAGGCGGACTATCAGAAGGACCGCGATTGGCTGAAGAAAAATGGTCCTCTGCTGACCCTGGACTGAATCTCCTCAGTCCACGCCATGGCCGCCGGATATTGTGAAGGGAACCCCTGTCTCCCATTGTGCATATCCTGCCTGGTTCCGAGCCGTGACAAACCAATGATAATCCCCCGGGGTGAACTGCAGCGAAGGGGTAAAGATGCACAGCGGCCCCTCCGCACACCCAAGGTCCTCCGGCAGAACCATCTGGTCCACCCAGACAGTCCGATCCGTATCCTCAACCCACACATAATATTCCGTCACCGCTTCCACCGCCGTCCAGGAAAAGGACACCGGCCCGGGAGGAAGGGTAATATCCATCGGCGCCTGGGGTTCCGGCACCCCCGGCGGAGAATTTGGCGGCAATTCAACCTGGAAATACAGCGGCTGGCTCCATGTCCCCATTCCCGCAGCATTGTTCGCCCGGACCTGCCAGGAATACGCCCCGGCGGAAAAGGTCTCCTCCAGCGTCGCCGAACACTGCCAGTTGCAGTTGGCCTCTTCCGCGCTGAAACAACGCTCCACCACAACTTCCCCCGCCCCATTCTTTACAGAAAGGGTGTAATCTGAAGCCATGGGCACCTCATACCAATAAAATGTCAGCGTCTGCTCGAAAACGGTGTTGATGGGGTGCACCTGCTGAGGGATTTCCTGGGGTGGGTTTTCCATCACAGTGAACACCATGCTGCGGCTCCAGGGACTGAGGACCTCCCCGGCTCTGGACTGCATTTCCCAACGATACTGTCCATCTTCCAGGCTGACAGGCGGAGACACCTGACACCGCGTTGCGTCACATCCAGCTTCCTCAGGCGTATACCATCGGCTGAAAACCTCCGCGCCGCTGTAAGCCTCGGAAACATAGAGCTGATAGGTCTCCACGCCCTCCTGGGCTTTCCAGGTGAAGCTCGGGCTGGCGCCCGCTGCTTCGGCAGGGCTGAGCAGTTCCACATAACACAACCGCTCCCCACCACCCACAGCAAAGGGCATGCCCTCGCTCCAATCCCCCTGGCTGTCCCCCCTCCGCCCCGAAATCCACCAGAGATATTCCCCCGGAGCAAACGCCAGATCCGGTTGATAATAGCAAATCGTTTCGTTTCCGGCGCAGTGGGCCGTGCCAGCCGGAATCGTCTCCTCCAGGAAAATCTCCTGGCCAGTTGGCGTGACCGCTTCAATCCACAGCTCGTAGGCCGTTGCTGACGGATCAGACAGCCAAAAAAAGCGCATCTCTGAAAATGTGGCCTCAAAATCATTGGGGTAAAGGACATAGCCCTTGTGAGGTTTGTTCAAATCCGGTTCCGTCCACTCCGGAGCATCTTCCAGCCGCGGGAAAGCCCGTTCGGGGTCATGGGGATCCAGGCCGGTCTCCGCCGGGGCTTCCTCATCCGGGGGCGTCTGACCTCGTCCAATGGCCACGAAGGCCCCCAGGTCCCAATTTCCAAAAGCGTTTTGTGATTTGGTGAGCGGCGGCCAAGTCGCATTGGCCTTCGGCGGCGCCAGGCCGTCATCCCCAGGAAGATCCGGATCCACACCCTGATCTATCCAGGGAAAATCCTTTTTCAAGGCAAAATCCATCCAACTTTCGGGAGAGTCCGATACAAAGGGCCAGATATCGCTGATAAAATTGTTTTCTGCGCCATAATGGGCATATTCACAATAACAGTTCACGCAGGGGTTCGCGCTCCCCAGATAATTATTCCACACCTGGTTCGGGCCCGGGGAAAGATCCCCATCAAAATAATACACCTGCAAATCCCCGGTGGCATTATCCATCAGAAGATTGTTGAAAACCCGGTTGCCATGAGACTCAGGCACACCAAAATCCGTGGAACGGGGGTTGTAAAACCAGATCCCGATACCGGAATCAAAAATGGTGTTGTTATAAATCGCGCTGTAGCGGGAGCCCAAAAAGATCCCGCAGGAATCATTGCCATTGAAGACGTTGTGCCGGATGATGTAATTCTCTGGCAGGGGATTTTGCGGCGGTTCCGGAGCCAACTTGATTGCGCAGCCCATGGCGCCCTCAAAATAATTGCGCTCGATGATCACCGGGGCGTCCTCTGTGGCCACCGTCTGGGTATAGATATGATGGTCATATTCATCCAGACCAAGATCGGAAAAAAAGGAATCGTGAATGAACCATCCATAATTCCCCTTCACGCCGGAATGGGAGAATCCGGTGATGGTGACATTGTCCAGCTCCACCACTCCACCGGTTCCCCCGCTGGATCCCAAGGCATAATTGCCCCCAACGATGATCTCTTCCTCATTGGGATCCCCATCAGAATACACATACAGATAGCCATTCAAACCAATCACAGCGCCGGTTTCATCCCGCAAATAATCCTGATAAAACCGCGCCCGTTCCGTGATGCTGGAGAGGCAACTGTCAATGTTGGAATCACCCTGAGCCAAAACGCACACTACAGGCCAGCCGTACAGCCCTTCATTATATAGCTTCTGCACCAGACCCCGATCATACAGAACCCGCCAGACGTTCGGATATCCCGGCACGGGTTCCCAACCCCGCACAAGCTCAAACTTGGTGCCCTGCAAGGTTAGATCATGAAAATGCAGGTTTCCCGCTTCATGATGAAGAACAAAGGTGACTCGGGTGGCATAATCGTTCTGGATAGTCACCGCTTCCTGTTTGTAATTTTTGATAGTCAGATCGGAGACCAGAACCACCACCCCATCGGAGTCCAGACCGATCTCATTTTCCTGGTAAACACCCTCGCGGATCTCCAGGACAGAAAAATCGGCACCGGAAATGAAGGCGTCTCCCACCGTGCGAAACGCCAACCGATCCTGCCAGGGAAAAAGGACCTTAACGCATTTTCGCTGCCACAGGCTATATCCCCAACCATCGCCACAGGTATCCACCTGGGAGCCGTCCTGGGTTAGCTGCCAATCAACATAGGCCTTCCGCCCCCCAGCGCCGCCTTTGCCCCAGGACATACCCGGAGTTGTGCAGGCGGCCAACAACAAAACAGCCACACTGACCGCTAACAACAGGCTCAGAAGCTTATGTAGCGGATATTTCCATCCCCATCCATCACACGAAAAAACTGACACCATAACCCATCTTCCCTTGTAAGGTCCTGAAAAACAACCGGGGCCTTCCGACTTCCTGCATCGTTAACAAAATCATAATCTTGCTTTTCTATTGTATGATTATATCCCTGATAAAATTATGACAGAATTAAGACACTTTTCAAGGCTTTTCCTGTGGCAGTATCCCGGAAAGCCCCCAGGAGGTTACCAATGACCGATACCGAACAAACCAAGGTGCTGTTCCTGTGCACTGGCAACTCCTGCCGCAGCCAGATGGCTGAGGCCTGGTTGCGAGAATTGGGCGGAGACCGATTTACGGTGTTCAGCGCCGGTTTGGAACCCCACGGAATCCACCCCCTGACCATCACGGTGATGGAAGAAACCGGGTATGATATGGGCGACCACAGCTCAAAGCATCTGGACGCTTATCGGGGCACGATTGCTTTTGATTATCTGATCACTGTCTGCGGCAGCGCCGAAGAACGCTGTCCCTTTTTCCCCGGGCAGGGAACACGGCTGCACTGGCCTTTTGAAGACCCGGCCGGTTTTGATGGTCCCCGGGAGGAAAAACTGGCCTTCTTCCGCCAAGTGCGGGAACAGATCAAAGCCCGAATCGAAACCTGGCTTTCAGAATTGGACAACCACAAAGGATGACACCCCTGACGGGGATGAATAGGAACAGTTGTGCAAACAAAAACAGCCTCCCGGAGGAGGCTGTTTATGTTTGTAGACGTTCAGGCCATCGCAGGCTACAGCGCGCAATAGCGATCAATGCGCCGACCGACCACAGCCAGGCTGTCCTCCCAGAATTTCTTTGACCGGATGTCAATATCGAAGCGGGAAGCCAGCTCCGCTGCCGGGGCATCCCCTGTGCTGGAAAGCAGGGCTTTGTAATCGGGGATGAAATCCTCCCCCCGATTCTGGTAGATGGCATATAGACCCACCCCAAAGAGCATCCCGAAGGCATAGGGGAAGTTATAGAAAGACAACCCGGAATAATAATAGTGGGGTTTCCATGTCCACATGAACTTGTGGCGGTAATCCGGATCAAGCCCATCGCCATAGGTTTGTGCCTGAGCCTCTTCCATGATCTCGCTCAGCTCATCTGCGCTCAGTTCGGCCCTCTCGCGACGCTCGAACACCTCTTTCTCAAACAGGAAACGGGAATAGATGTCCACAATCACCTGGGAGTCCCCAATCAGTGCTGTTTCCAGAAGGGCCAGCTCCTCCTGGGGATCGGAAATTTCCTTCAGCACCGCATTGAAGACAATCGTCTCGCACATGATGGAGGCAGTTTCCGCCATCGTCATCGGCGTTTGGCGCTGCAGAGGGGTCTTTCCGGCCTGGAACATATTGTAATTGTGATAGCCGTGGCCCAGCTCGTGGGCAATCGTCATCACCTGATCCAGGGAACCATCAAAATTGCACAGGATCCGGGATTCCTTTACCCCCGGTACGGACATGCAAAATGCGCCGCCGCGCTTACCGGAACGCTGCTCCGCATCAATCCAACGGTTTTCAAAGGCTGTTTTCGCAAAAGTTTTTAGATCAGGTGAAAAGGCCTCAAAATTCTTCAGGATGAAATTGGCGGCTTCGCTGAACGTGTATTCCTTTTCCAGGTTGCCGGTGGGGGCAAATACATTCCACCAGGGGAGCGCTTTCTGACCGAACCGGCCCGCCTTGGACTTAAAATAGCGACGGAACATGGGGAAGGAATCACGCATGGCCTCCAGCATTACATCCAGAGTCTCCCGATCAATGCGGGCCTGGTCGAGGGGTTCCTGCAGGGCATCCGTCCGCCCCCGTTCCCGGTTGAGTGTGTTGACCCAGCCCTTGACCCCATTCATGCAAGCTGCCAGAGGCTCCTTGACTGATTCCCAGGCCTCCAGTTCCACTTCATAGGCCCGTTTGCGGACTGTTTCATCAGGATGGGAGTGCAGATTGATCAGGGCCGGCATCGGCAGGGTTTTCTCCTCCCCGTTGAGGGCAAACGAGACCGTTTTCTGGGATGTGACCGTGCCCTGCAGCTTACCCCAGGCACGGGACCCGGCCAGACTCAATTCGCTGGCCAGAATTTCCTTTTCCTCGCTCATCAGATATTGGCTTTGTTCCGCCATTTCCTTCAGGGGGAAAGCATGTTCTCCGGCGCTGTTGCCAAGAGCAAGAGCCTCCGGCAGCACATCCAGAAATTGGCCCAGCCAGGATTGCAGCACAACGTTCACCTTCTGAACCTCCACCATCACCTGGTCAAATTGCGAGCCCATGCGCGCAGCTTCTTTGTTAAATGAATCCGTGGCAATGAAGGACTGTAAATAGGCCCGGATGGTGCTGGCCTTTTCAAACAGGGCATTAAACTGATCCACGACGTCACTTAGAGCGGCGTTAATGTCCTCTTTCGGACTGTCCGGATCAACTCCTTGCAACCGATCGTGATACAACTGCCTCAAGGCAGCCGTTTTCTCCTTGACCCAAGCGATATCCTCCGCAAGCCTTGGAGAATCCAGACCGGGGTACACATTGGACAAGTCCCAACGAGGGGGTGTGATAACCATGAAAATCTCCTTTTCAAGAACGAAAATTTGGACTCTTTCTTGTTACACAATTATATGTCAAATCTATATAAAACTGTTATTCAAGACACTGTAAAACCAAGCATCCTTAAGCTACGCTGATATTGTAACCGGTGATCACAGTACTCATTAATTATAACCAGTGCATATGGCCCTTTCTGAAAAAACCCAACCCTCTCGGAAAAATCACCAACCCATTGTGGGTGGTCTGCTCATCGTCCTGCTCGTCCTGAGCGGTCTTTTTGCTGCACCGCAGCGCACCGGTCAGGCCCGTGGACTTCCTGCTCAGGCAGACCCCGTCCCACTCTATACCCTGGGGCGGGGGCCTATCCCTCGGGGAAACGGACGCCAGGCGTTTCCTGTGGCCCTGAATCCGGCCGCCCTGACCAACCTGGACGGCGCCCGGTTTGGCACCCCCGTCCTGCAGTTCCCCCTGCCGGATGGACGGGTTTTGGATGGCGCGCTGTCCACCTTCACCGAGAAGGCCGGGGAATCCATCCAGGCCAGTGGAATGCTCCTCAACGCCGGCTTTGCAGAATGGCACCTAGTGCAATTCGGAGACTTGGTTTTGGCCCGGATGAATGTCAACGGCCGGATGTATCAAATCCTGCCCGACGAAACGGGGACCTATGTGATGGAAGAGAGTCCTCCGGTCACTGAGGAAGTGGATCTGACTCTGACACCGCCCCACCGCCCGGGAAACCCCCTCCCTGTAGCTATGGATGCAAAGAATATTTCCCTGGATGTGCTGGTGGTTTACACCCAGCAGGCCTCCCAGGCCATCGGCGGGGACGCTGCCATGCTGGCCAACCTGGCCCTGGTGGAAACAGAAGCCAACTATGGTTTCCAAAACAGCCTGATCACTCATCGGATTCGCCTGGCCGGCATAGAAAAAATCACCTATACGGACCCCATCATCGTTTGGCCGCCGAATTCAAGCACCCTCAAAAAGCTGACTGTGCAGGGTGACGGGGTCCTTGATCAGGTACACTCCCTGCGGGATTTCTATCATGCAGACATCGTGGTAATGGTCGTTGATCAGATGCAGTATAACGGATCCCTGGTGTGCGGGCAGGCCTGGCAGATGGATTCTTATTACTTTCAATACGCCAGCGATGTGTTCGCCGAATATGCCTTTGCCCTTGTGGCCGTCCCCTGCATGGTGGGCAACTACACCTTTACCCATGAGATCGGGCACCTCCTCGGAAGCACCCACGACCACAACAACTCCGGCGGAAGCAGCGGCGTCTTTGCCTATTCCCACGGCTACCAGGATCCGACCGGCGCTTTCCGGACGATCATGGCCTATCCCTATGATTGCCCCAGCCCCTGCCCCCGTATTAATCTCTGGTCCAACCCCAATGTATTGGTGAATGGCAGGCCCGCAGGAACCCCCACCTCCGCAGCGCAGCCAGCCCATAACACCTTCAGCCTGTCCCAAACCTTCAGTGTAGCCCAGGGGTTCACCATGGCCCTGGATCTCGGGTTCAATTTCTTTCTCCCCATTGTTGACAACCGATAAACAAAGATAATCCCCAAACCGTTTTAAAAATCGTCGCGGGCTATCTTGGACACCCATTTTTGACATGATGGGTGGATTTCCTCCTGTATCACCTCCGAAACACGTTAAAACAATCTAATAATAACAGATAATAACAATACTGTAACTGGTAAATGTCGGGTTTTTCGGTTACAATAGGGTTGCGTAAGTAATAAAACTGTTATTTTTTAGTTTCGGAATGTAATACTAGGAGCTGAAAGACATGACATCCAAACCCGCAAACACCCTGACCAAAATCCTCATCAGCCTGATCCTGATCAGCATCGCCGTTTTCGGTCAGTTCACCCCGGGACACGCCCAGGACGCAAGCCTGCCCCTCTTCTCTGATGAAGGCCGCTCCCAGATCTCCGATGTCACTGCTGGTCTGCCGGACTACATTGCCCGGGCCAGGAAAGTGGCCCTCAACCCCGCCGCTGCGGATCTCTTCACCAGCGCCAGAGCCGGGACATCAGCGGTTACCCTGAACCTCTTCACGGATGCACACTTTGAAGCCCAGCTCCTGGCTTCTGAAGCCACCACCACCGGCGGGACCCTCCTCAAAGGCTTCATCCCCGACGCAGCCTACAGCGAAGTGACCCTGGTGCATCAGGATGGTTACCTGACCGGCGGGATTGCCTTCAACGGCCAGTACTTCCGCATCACCACCGAAGAGGACGGATTGGTGACCATCTCCGAAATCAACCAGCAGGGCTATCCTGAAGATCTGCAGCCGGTGACCCCGGATATCCCCGCAGCCCCGACCTCCACCGAACCCACCCAGCGGGAATTCCAGGACGCCCCCAACCAGATTGATATCATGGTAGTCTACACAGCCCAAGCCCGGGCAGCCGCCGGCGGCACCAGCGCCATGCAAAACCTGATCAACCTGGCCATCAGCGAATCCAACACCGGTTATGCCAACAGCCAGGTCAACCACCGCTTCATCCTCGTGCACACTCAGGAGTTCGCTTACACTGAATCCGATTATTTCACCATGCTCTACGACCTGCAGGATGCCAACGGCGACAGCCTGGACCCGGTCCACAACCTGCGGAACAATTACTCCGCCGACCTGGTCGTGATGCTGGTCGAGAACACCACCTACTGCGGTCTGGCCTATCTGATGACCAACCCCGACACCAGCTTCGCCCCCTATGCCTTTTCTTTGGTATCCATCAACTGCGCCGCAGGATACTACTCCTTCGGCCACGAGACGGGGCACAACATGGGCAGCCAGCACAACCGCCAAAGCGCAACACAGCCGGGTGCATTTGACTACTCCTACGGTCTCTACAACACCGCCATCCGCTTCCGAACCATCATGTCCTACGACTGCCCCGGCGGCTGCACCCGGATCAACTACTGGTCCAACCCCGCCATCAGCTATCAGGGACACCCTACCGGCATCTCTCAATCCGACCCCCAGGCCGCACACAATGCCCTTTCATTGAACCAGACGGCAAGCTACGTGGCCAATTTCCGGGTTCGCCCCTTCGACCCCCCCACAGACTTCATTTACATTCCCACGGTCGTCAAATAATCCACAGTTATCAGCAGAAAAACACCCCCGCATTATTTGTTCATCCCGGGGGTGTTTTTCATTACGCCGATCAACAGGTGCCGTGAGCCAAAAAGGCCACGTCCTTCCCTTCCCGATAATACCGGTTATAAATGGCGCAGGCATCAGGCGTCTTCTCAACAATCAGGGTTTCGATGCCTTCCGCCCGCACGGCGTTCCGAACCTGGTCTGGAACCTCCAGGGCGCCATGGACGCCGCTACCGATCACCAGCACCCGCACACCCGCCCCCCGGATGCAGTCCAGCATATCTGGTTCCAACCGATGGCCCTTGCGGGCCTTCCAGGGCTTCACGGCACCCTTCAGAATGCAAATGTCCTTGCCCACACCTTCACCATCAGCAGAATGCGTCTCACCCCGGATGGTGAAGGTGGCCCAATCAAATTGCTCAATGGGTCCTGCAGAATCCTTAAACATGCCACGCCTTTCTAATCCCTGAGGAAGTGCAGTCCACATCGCAGCAATCCCAACGGTATAATGACCGTACTTTGATTATAATAGGAAGAGAAATGGAAAGCCAAACCGGAAAGGACTGTATGCCGTTTCACATCACCAGAGAATGGACCATTGACCTCTCAGAAGATATCCAGCACCGCGTCGAGGATGAAAAACTCATCTTTTGGCAGACGGGCAGGACCATCATCATCGTGGCATACAGCCTACCCCCGGATAAGGGAAAATTGGAGCTGTTGAACCAGATCCAGAAAAATCAACCCGAGGACTGCCTGGAAACCCTGGTCTCCACCAAGGGAGAGATCGTGGGCTTTGGATATACCCGGGTGACCCACGTCAAGGAAGATCAGAAACGCCTGTCCCTTACCACCTTTACGGCCAGCGACAGTTCCTGCCTGCAAATCGCCTTCTATCTGGACGATCCAGCCGATTTGGATTGGGCAAAATCCCTCTGGGAATCCCTCATCTACCACCCGGAAGCCCACGATGCCGACAACCAACCCGATAGAGACTGACACAAACCCCCACGATCCCCACATCAATCGCCGGTCCTTCCTGAAAGGGTGTCTGGGGCTCTTTGGCGCCGGCGCCGCCACATTGGGCGCCGCGGCCGGATACCCCATCCTGGTTGAGCCGTTCCTTATCCAGAAAAACCACTATACTCTCCCCGTCCCAAACCTCCCCCATGCCTTCGAGGGCTTCCGCATCGTCCATCTGACCGACATCCACCATGGTCCCCTGGTGCCAGAATCCTTTGTCCGCCGGATGATCCGCATGGCAAATGACCAGGCCCCTGATCTGATCGCCTGCACTGGCGACTATGTCCACCACACAGACACCACAAAAGAAATTGACGCTGTGTGGCCTCTGCTCGCCGACCTGAACGCCGCGGAAGGCGTGTACACCGTTCTCGGGAACCACGACCACTGGGCAGATTTTGAACGCTCCCGACACTGGATGAAGGAAAATGGGCAGGACCTCTATAAGAAAGCCATCCGCCTGGAAAGGAACGGGGCTTCCCTGTGGTTCGGGGGCGCCGGGGATGAATGGGAGGATACACCGGATATTGATGCCGCCTTTAAAAACGCCCCTTCATCGGACTGCAAGGTCTGCCTGGCCCACAACCCGGACACGGTGGACGGACCCCATCGGACACGGATTGATCTTTTCCTGTGCGGGCACACCCATGGCGGGCAGATCTGGCTCCCGCTTGCCAACCAGCCCATCAGTTCCAGGCAGCTTCCCGTCAGAAACAAAGCCTACATCAGCGGGTTCATCCAGAATGGGGCCAAATCTCTGTTTATCTCCAGAGGATTGGGCTGGGGGGTGCTGCCAGTCCGCTTCAACTGCCCGCCGGAGATCGCCATCCTGACCCTGACAGGCCAAAAAGACCCTTGAATCGGCATGGATCTGTAAAAAATCTTTCAATTTCTCTCAAAGCGTGTGCGAAGCTTTTCTAATATATAGCGCCATATTCCTTAATATAATTAAGTCCACCTTTCAATTATTGAAAAGCCTTGCGGCATTTCTTGAAATCATGATATAATCCGACAAGTAAACTGAAAACAGAAAGGAAGCCACCATGAAAAAAGAAACGCGCCAAATTGGAAGTTTTGATAAAATTAATTTCAAGGATTTTGGTACCCTGATCCTGGCTCAGGGTGAGAAGGAAGCCCTGACCATCGAGGCCAACGAAGAGCTGTTGGCAGAGCTGACCGCCGACGTGCGCAACGGCATCCTCACCCTCGGCCTGGAAGGGGATTGGCTGACACGGGTTGGAAAGGCCCTTTCTTCGGTATTCTCCAGTGAGGATCGTAAAGTCACTTACTATCTGACTGTCGTTGACTTGCAGAAGGTGCATATCAGCGGCCAGTGCAATCTGTCCTGCAATTCGTTGTCTACCGATGCATTGCAGATCAACGTTTCCGGACTCGGCGACATCCGCTTCAATCAGTTGCAATGCGAGGATCTTAACATCAACATAAGCGGCAGAGGTGAGTTTTCTGCGGCCGGCAAGGCCGGCATGCAAACCGTGAAAATCTCAGGGTCCGGCGAGTATCTAGCTGCAGAACTTGCCAGCGAGCGCACCCAAATCAGCATCGCGGGACAGGGCAACGCCACCGTCCGTGTGGCCGAAGCGTTGGACATTACCATCTCCGGTCTGGGCCAGATCAACTACTATGGGCGCCCCAAACTTCGCCAAACCATCAGCGGACTGGGGAAAGCAAAACGTCTGCCGGAGGAGGAATAATCAGAACAGGAGCCAAAGGATTATGCCACAGGAAATCAAGATTGAGAAAAACGCATCAGAAGTATTCCGACCGCAAACCACAAAGGAAGCAATTAAGGCCATTCAGCAGAAAAAAGATCTCTCCGGTGCGAACCTGGAAGGAATGTCCTTCCGGAATCTGAGCGCGGTGGGCGCCATTCTGCGAAAAACCAACCTGCAAAACAATGATGTGAGTCACTGCCTGCTGGTCAACCCCAACCTTTACCGGGCTTCCCTCAACGGCGCAGCCGTCCATAACACCATGCTGATTGGGGGAGATCTGGTCAGAACCAATTTTTCCGGCGCGGATCTGAGCGAATCCGGAATCATCGCCTCAGATGCAGAGGGCGCACTTTTCACAGAAACCAATCTGCGCAATGCGGGAATATTTGCCAGCAATCTCAAAGATGCGGATTTCAGGAATGCCAACCTGGCCAATGCCCGCATCGGTGCGGTGAATGTCGAAGGGGCGGACTTTACCGGAGCAGAAACAACGGGCGCCAGGGCCTATCGGGTGGACTGGTCCAAGGCCAAGGTTCCACCCTTCCCCCTGCCGGAACCCTTGGTGCAATTGCCTACCTGGGCCATAGGCGTCCTGATCGGCGGCCTGTTGGGCGGCGTCGCTGCGCTGATATACTTCCTGATCCGAAAGAGAAGGCACCAAAAGGGCTAGATTAATTCTCAACAACCCAATATGATAAGCAAAAACCCCAACGCCTCATGGCCCTCATGAGGCGTTTTAGTTTTACCCGGCGGTTCTGATCCATCCACAGGACGGGCCAAACTCCTCCAGTGAATCAGGAATCGGTGGAGGTTGTGGACACCCTCCCCTCTGGCAGCACATTTTATTATGTCAATGGGGAAGATTGGAGTTGTTCATAAAATGCGTTAACCCATTCCGTTGCCTGCACCCAGGCAACCCCTGACCCGGGTACTTTTTATAACCCGAATGATGCAGAAGAAAATGGAAACCTAAAAGGAGTGCTTTGGTCCAATGATCTTCCACGGACGCTTCAGTCGTTGACTTATCAATTTCTGGGATAAACACAAAGAGGATCGTGATAGCTGCAAGGATAAAAGTTCCCGCATCAAACAGGAGAACTCTTTGCAAACCAATGATCGGATACAGAACACCGGTTAGAATTGGGGAGAAGATCGCCGGAACGCTTCGAAGCAACCCCAGCAAGCCGCCAATCTTTCCATAATTCTTCTCTGGCATCAATTGTTGAATCACAGCGGCATAAACAGGGCTGTGGAAAGCATTACCAATCCCTTGAATCATTTCAATGACATAGATATGCCAGAGCTGCAGCAAGCCACGCTGCGAAAGTATCAGGATAATTAATGTTGCCAAAATCCAACCTTATCACTTAGGATCATTAACCATTTTCGGTTGAATTTATCAATTAACAACCCCGCCAACGGTAACAAAAGCAAGATCGGCAATACATGGAACACTCTCGCCAAGCCATAGTTGACGACAGAAACAGAGTTCTCAAGAATCCACAATGACAGAGCAAAACCAGCCATGCTGGTTGTAAGAATGGAAATTAACTGGCCCGAATAAATCAATGCGAAGCCTTTCTTTCCCGAAAGCAGCCAGCGTTTCATATCAGTTTGCCGCATTTATTATCCAATCCGTTCTCAATAAACCCCTCAAACCAGAAATGCCATGAATCATGTTATAACCACTCGAGATTGACTTAATATCAGCCCAGTGGGAAGGCTTGAATGATCTTTCTGTTACTGGATTTTCCATCCCAAAATTATAAACGATCCCAACCAAAAGACCTTGATGGTCTACGGCCAATTCCAAGAATCCAGATCAACACAAAAACCCCCATTATATAAAAAGTACCCAGACTGCAAGTGAATTTACAGTCTGGGTTATGAAAGATGAATTTCTATAATTATCGATTACTCAGGCAGTTTCACACAACGAAAACCGCATCCTGCAATGTGATCAATGCCAAAATCTTCTGGACATGTGAAACAGCGATAGGCGCATCGAGCATGGTTCTGCGTGAAGAAAGAAGAACCACCCCGCAGCGTTTTAAATGTCTCACCGTAAGCCCCACATTGATAATCGGACCCAGGGTATCCATCATACCAATCGAAGGTCCATTCTTCAACGTTGCCAGCCATCTCATACACACCGTATGGACTAGCGCCATTGGGATGATCATAGACACTGGCGGTCATCATGAAATCGCCTCGATCCCAGACAAGCGCGTTGCGTTCATCAAACTTGTTGCCCCAAGGCCAACGACGGCCATCTGTTCCCCGGGCGGCCTTTTCCCATTCTGCTTCCGTTGGCAATCGTTTTCCTGCCCACTCTGCATAGGCGCAGGCCTCATACCAGGAAATACGGTGTACAGGATGGTCTTCCAATCCTTCTGGTATCTCCCGAGTTTCCCAAAACCGCGGAGCCAGGGCGCGAGTCTCATCAATATAACGTTTGTAATCTTTATTCGTCACCGGATATACATCAATATAATAATCCGGAAAAAAAACATTGCGGACAGGCATCTCAGGTTCAAATTCTTCACTGCCCATGATGAATTCACCTGCCGGGATCAGCACCATCATTTTTCCATCTTTTCCAACGATTTGTTTTTCAGGCATCCAGCACTTCTTTTTCTAATTCTTTTTCAGACTTGTGACCTAACCTGGGCATAAGAAAGATTGCTAACAGCAAAGCAACAAACCCCACGATTACCACTGATGAGAACATGAACTCAAAAGTAAACAAATCAACAAGCGCCCCACCCAAGAGCGGCGCCAGGGTCATCACAGGGGCCACAAATGTATTCGAAATCCCTAAGAACCGGCCAGTTTCTGCCGATGGTGCAATTTCAAAGATCATATTTGAATCACAAATCCGGAAAGCCGCGTATACACCGCCAATGCAAAACGCAATGAAGTAAAACATCCATGGTGTCATCGCCCAAAGGGCCAACGCCCCCTGCATAATTATCATCAAAGAAACAATCACATAAACCATTTTATAACCAAACCGATCACCCAACCACCCCCACAAAAATCCAATCAAACTCTGGGTAAAAAGAATGATCATCGTAAATATGGCCAAACTACCTGTAGATTGAGAAAATTTTGCCGTGCCATACAGCGCAAAAAACGAATTTCCCAATACGCCAAAACCAATCACCGCCCTTGAAATCATAAAACGCTTAAAATCCGGTTGGTTTTTTACATAGCTGGGAATTGCCTTGATAAAATCTGCCAGGGTTTCAGTTTTGCGCGTCACGGGGTACGGTTCTTCCTTGAGATTGGCAATAATGAATGGAGAAATCACCGAACTGGCCAGTGCGATCCAGAAAAGCATCCGGATATTGGTTGGAAACGCATAACTATCCAGCAAATACCGGCTGAGCAATGACGCCCCAAATCCAATCAACCCACCCAGGCCATTCATAAACCCATAAAACATGCCCCGATTGCGAATGATGCTCTTGCTGATGAAATCGCCATAGCCGGGCATGATCATGCCGTTCGTCAAGGAAAAAATCAGATAGGCAAAAAGGAACAAAACCAGTGTAAATGGACGAGTGAAAAAACCCATCAATTGGGCAATCAGCGCAATTAGGAAAATCCCAAACCGCTCTGCTATCGCCACCTTTAATACAAAGGGTTTCTTTTTCTTCTTCCCATTCACCAGGTAAGCCCCAATGAGTTGGGGAAGAAAATAACCCAAATAGAAAATCGCTGGCACCAATCCAACGATCCAGCTTTTATCCGTTAATTGATTCACAAAATAGGGAACGATCGTATCCTGCGAAAGGGCGGAAACGGAGAAATTATAAATTGCCGAGTCAAAGACCAGCGAAATAAAATTCCACCAATAATATTTCTCCATCTTCGCCACATACTCAGGATGTTGTTGTTGTAATTCTCTTACATCTCTACCAATCATCTGCAACGCATCTCATCTGTTATTTTGGGTAGGTACCGAAAAAAATTTTGACGTTTTTAGACAGCCTTTTTCTTGTCCTGAGCAATCAAATATTTGACGCCTTCAATCGCCACCCGAATCGCACGATCAACATCAAAAAGGGCCATCAACTTCCGCTTTTCTTCTTCAGATTCGGGCATGGATTCAGGGGTTCCAGCCATAAGCATTACGCCCCCAGCACGTTTTCGATGAATGGCACAGATAATGAAAATTGCGGCTGCCTCCATCTCGGAACACACTGCACCACCCGCCTTCCAGGCTTTCCATCGCTGAAGCAGGCGCTGATCCACCGGCATCCGTTCTGGTTCAATTTCTCCAAAGAATGAGTCCTTGGATTGTGTGGGGCCAACATGGTAAGGCATATCCAGGGCTTTTGCACCTTCTCGCAGAGCAAGGGTTACATCCAAATCGGCAATGGCAGGAAATTCCACCGGCATATAATGCAGGGTTGTACCTTCATCACGAATGGCTGCATTCACAATCGCCACATCGCCTGTGTTCGCTTCAGGTTGAATTGCCCCTGATGTGCCAACACGAATAAAAGTATCCGCGCCAATAGCAATCAGCTCTTCTACGGCAATCGCTGTTGAGGGACAGCCAATCCCTGTTGAAACAACAGACACCTTCTCACCCAAAAGCGTACCGGTAAAGGTGTTATATTCTCGATTTTGGATCACATGTTCAGAGTTATCAAAATACTTAGCGATCTTCTCACATCGGCCCGGATCACCAGGCAGGAAGACGTAACGACCCACATCCCCTTTTTTCATCTGGATATGATATTGAAGTTCTTGATTTGCTGCCATCTGCTCAATCCTTTCCAGTTAATCGGTCTTTTTCAATTAATTTCTCAATTGCTTTCACGGCCACACCAATCATCGGACCAGTATCTGAGATCACGCCCAGATCTGGCCGCTCCTGATTGATGGCAATCAGCGTAACACTGCCCGTGCGCAAACGGTATATCGCGCCAAGAGTCAGCAGCGTGGCCGATTCCATTTCAGCACAAATCGCCCCGCCCTGTACCCAGGCCTTCCAGCGATTTTTTAATTCCTCTGCCACAGGCATCCTGTCTGGTGCCATCTGACCAAAATAGGAGTCTTTTGAATGAGAAATACCGAGATGGTAAGCCAGTCCAAATTCTTGGGCTGCTTCTCGCAGCGCCAGAATGACATCAATATGGG
>DAOTUG010000164.1:0-3290 GCA_034437335.1 Anaerolineaceae bacterium | reverse complement strand
GCTGGAGAGGGTGGTTTTCATCAGCCTGGCCACGGATGGCGAGGACGGCCCCACGGACGCGGCCGGCGCAGTGGTGACGGGGGAGACGATGGCCGCGGCGGCGGCCCACAACCTGGACCCGGCGGATTTTCTGGCGCGCAATGACAGCTATCATTTTTTCGAGCCCCTGGGCGCGCTCCTGCGGATTGGGCCCACGGGCACCAATGTCAATGATCTCAATTTCCTGTTTGCTTATTAATCATTCTTATTGATGGAGGATTTATTTTTATGTCAACATATGATCTGGTGGTGATCGGCGCGGGGCCAGGCGGTTATGTCTGCGCCATCCGCGCGGCGCAGCTTGGGCTGAAGACAGCCCTGGTGGACAAACGCTGGCTGGGCGGGGTGTGTTTGAATGTGGGCTGCATTCCCACCAAGGCGCTCCTGAAAAGCGCCGAGGTGGCTCTGACCCTGCGTGAGGGCGGGCGGGAGTTTGGCTTTTCCTTTGACAATCTGCAGCTCGACTATGCCGCCGCGGTCCGCCGCAGCCGCAAGATCTCCGAACGCTTGACCCGGGGGGTGGGCTTTTTGATGAAGAAGAATCAGATTGATGTCATCATGGGGGAGGCCCGGCTTGAAGGCCCCGGCGCGATGACCGTCACCGCGGCGGATGGGACCCACCGGCAGCTTTCGGCCCGGAACATTGTCCTTGCTACCGGGGCGCATCCCGCCGCCATTCCGGGGATCACCCCCGATGGCGAGAGGATCGTCACCTATCTTGAGGCGATTGTTCAGGAGACTCTGCCGGAATCGGTTGTGATCATCGGCGGCGGGGCCATCGGTGTTGAATTTGCCACCCTGTGGAATGCTTATGGCGCTGAGGTGACCCTCGTGGAGATGCTGCCGCGCATCCTGCCCCTGGAAGATCCGGATGTGAGCGCTGAGGTGGCCAAGGCTTACCGGAAGCGCGGCATTAACATCCTGGCCGGGCACCGCCTGGCGGGGATCGAGGCCGATGGGGCGGGGGTTTTGGTGCGGGTAGAGGCTGTGGATTCTTCCGAAGGTTCCCGGAACCTGAAGGCCCGCCAGGCTCTGATTGCCACCGGCTTCCGGCCCAATACGACCGGTCTGGGGCTGGAAGCGGCGGGGGTGACCCTGACGGATCGGGGCTTCATCGCCGTGGACGGCCGCATGGCCACCAGCGCACCGGGGATCTGGGCGGTGGGGGATGTGACCGGCAAGGTGCTCCTGGCCCACGTCGCCTCGGCCCAGGGCATCCTTTGCGCCGAGGCGGTCGCTGGACATCAGACGATGCCGCTGGATTATGCCATGATGCCCCGGGCGACCTATGCTCATCCCCAGGCGGCGTCCTTTGGTCTGACCCAGCAGCAGGCGGAAGAAGCGGGCCTCAGCGTGGTTGTCAGCACCTTTCCCTTCCTGGCCAACGGCAAGGCCCTCGGCCTGGGCGAGGGACAGGGTTTTGCCAGGCTGGTGGCGGAGGCGGAGTCGGGGCGGCTCCTCGGGGCGCACCTGGTGGGGCCGGATGTTTCCGAACTTCTACCCGAGCTGATCCTGGCCCAGCGGGCAGGCCTGTCCGCAGCCGAAATCGCCCGCAGTGTGCACGCCCACCCGACCCTCAGCGAGGTCCTGATGGAAGCGGCCCACGGCGTGGACGGGATGCCGCTGCATATCTGATGACTTCCGAAACCCTGGACCGCTCCGCCGCACTGGCCGCTCTGCCGGACCCCTGGCCGGTGAATTTACTTCCTGAGATCCGGTCGGCTGTGAGGGCGGCCCCGGGCAAGCTGGTGGTGCTGGATGACGACCCCACCGGCACCCAGACTGTCCATGGGGTGCCGGTCTGGACGGAATGGTCGCCGGGGGCCTTGTCCAGGGCTTTTCTGGATCCGGCGCCGGTCTTTTTTATTCTGACCAACAGCCGGAGCCTGCCGTCGGAGGCCGCCGAGGGGTTGATCCGGGAGATCGCCCGGAACCTGAAGGCAGCCGCCGACCGCACCTGCAGCAGGTTTAATCTGATCAGCCGGTCAGATTCCACTCTGCGCGGGCATTATCCGGGAGAGATCAACTGGCTTCTGGACGAACTGGACGTTCCCTGCGATGGGGTGATTCTGGCGCCGTTCTTCATTGAAGGCGGGCGTTATACCATTGGCGATGTGCACTATGTGGCTGAGGGGGATCATTTGGTGCCCGCCGCTGAGACGGAGTTTGCCCGGGACCCGTCCTTTGGCTATCATCACTCGAACCTGCGCGATTGGGTGGTGGAGAAAACGGCCGGCCGGTATGCCCGGGATCAGGTGGCCGCCATCGGCCTGGAGGCCCTGCGGGAGGGCGGCCCCGAAGCGGTTTTGGCCGTACTGCTGGGCTTGCGGGATGCCCGGCCCTGTGTGGTCAATGCGGCGGCTTATCGGGACCTGGAGGTTCTCACTTCCGCCTTACTGGAAGCCGAGGTCCGGGGCAAGCGGTTCATCTACCGTACAGCGGCCTCTTTTGTGCGTGTCCGGGCGGGGATCGCCCCTGTGCCGCTCCTGACCACTGAAGAAATCCTGCCCCCCGAATCCAGCGGGACCGGTGGGCTGGTGGTGGCGGGCTCCTATGTGGAAAAAACCACGCGCCAGCTTGCAGCCCTGCAGGCGCGCGGCCTGGCGCATGGGATTGAAGTGGCCGTGCACCGCCTGGTGGATCGCGCTGCACGCAGGGGAGAGATCCAACGGGCGGCGGCCCTGGCTGACAGCGCCCTGGCGGCCGGGGAGAACGCGGTTATTTTTACCAGTCGGGAGAAGGTGGACCCCGGCGGCCGGGATGGTTTCCTGACCCTGGGACGGATCATCTCTGACAGCCTGGTGGCCATCGTACGGGGAATCGGGGTGACACCGGCCTGGCTGGTGGCCAAGGGGGGGATTACCTCTTCGGTGATCGCCACAGATGGGCTGAATATCCGACGGGCGACGGTTTTGGGGCAGGCGCTGCCGGGCGTGCCCGTCTGGCGCATGGGGCCTGAGAGCCGCTTTCCCGGCCGCGCCTATGTGATCTTCCCCGGGAACGTGGGTGGCGAGGATGCCCTGGCCCGGGTGGTCGGCGCGCTGAGCGGCGATGAACCGCGGCGTGGGGACTGAATCGCAGCCCCCTCAAACCGAAGATTGCAGCAGTACACTTCCCACCATCTGGCCGCCGCCCGGGAGATCGCCGGGCTGGAGAGGGTGGTTTTCATCAGCCTGGCCACGGATGGCGAGGACGGCCCCACGGACGCGGCCGGCGCAGTGGTGACGGGGGAGACGATGGCCGCGGCGGCG
>DAOTUG010000163.1:0-7445 GCA_034437335.1 Anaerolineaceae bacterium | reverse complement strand
GCCGTGAGTCCGGGCCTGGCCAGAGTTTACAAAGGTTGCCTGGTTTTATGAGGATGTTTAATCTGGTTAGCTGTTTCTTTCATGAGAGATTCATTATTATGTATAATAGAAGGAGTCAGAAAGGAAAGTAAGCTTCAAGGACGTCAGATGATCATTTGCGGATTGTCGCAAGGATGATCCGCACAGAAAATCACAACAGCCTTGCAGCATCTGCGTACCTGATATGATTGGTAATCCAGGTTGCTGCGGGATGTGAGATCTGCATTGTGTGAGAAGAGGTTCTCTGGTTCATCCTTTTCCCGGTGCAGTCTTCCTTATCAATCCTTATACCGCGTTTGCATCTGGATGATTGTTTATTATCAACAATAGAAAGCACCATGAACTATCGAGCTTATCCAAAAAACGGAAAAAAACGGTACAACATTGCAGGTCGTGAGCCCTGGGCGCTTCCCGAGGAAAAAATTCCCATCCCGCCTCCGCCGGACCTGCCGACTCCGCCTTCTTCGGTCAGTCTATTGACCCTGCTTCTCCCTCCAGTGATCATGATCGCTGGATCCTTGATCTCGGCCCTTGTGATGGGGCGGGCAAATTTGCTGGTGATGCTGCCCATGCTGCTGATGGGGTTTGGTTACCCGACTGCCAATTTGATCACCAATAAACTTCAGAAAAAGAAGTATGCGGAAGCTGTTGAGAATCGGGAGCGGGATTATATCACCACCTTGCGCAATCTTCGGAAGACCATTGAGCGAACCATTGAACGCCAACGCCGGATCATGCACGAGGAATTTCCAAACGGGCAGGATACCCTGGCCATTGGTATGGCGGCCGGAGAAAACAAGCGATTGTGGTGGCGTCGGGCCAATGATATTGACTTCATGAAGATCCGATTGGGATTGGGCATGCAGGCCTTATCCTTTGAGATTGCTCCCCCGACCAACCTGAACCAGAAGGACCCGCTCAGCGAGCTTCCCTTTGAGCTACTGGAGCATTATGATCAGATCAGCAATATGCCCTTCCTGGTTGATTTCAAGCGTATTGGCAGTCTGGTGGTTTTTGGTCGGAATTATGGCTGTGTATACCGGCTGATCCGCCGCATGTTGGTGGATGCCATCGTGCACCATTCCCCGGATGATCTGACTGTCGTCGTGTTGGGCAACCGGAAAAATGCCACAGAAGCCTGGGAATGGTTGAAATGGACTCCTCACACCCACATCCTTGATACCGGGCAGCACAGACAAACTCTGCTCTTCACTACAGATAAGATCAACAGCTTTTTGGATGACCTCAAGAAACTTTTCTACGAACGGATCGAAGCGAACAAAGGGTATCATCATGATGATTCCGCCCGGGTGTTTGGGCATGCTTACTTGATTGTCCTGGATGATGTTGACGTCCGTCAGCATGAGGACATCCGACGAATCGCCGAAGAGGGTTGGCGAGTTGGTATTTATCTGGTTTTTGTCTCGGATTACAACGTGCCCAGCACCTGTCGGGCGCGAATTGAAATTGACCAGAACGGGGTCATGGATTACCTTGAAACCTATGAGGTCCTTGGCGCGGGAAATCACCGCAACGGTCATGCTGAATTCGTCAGCAAATCGGAGGCTGAACCTCTGGCCAGAACCCTTGCGGGGATCGCGATTGCTGGGGGCAAGGGCAGCATGGTTTTACCGTCCTTGGTGCGGGTGGCGGATCTGATTCCAGAGGATCCCTATGCCGTTTCGGAAATCGTTCAGCGCTGGCGAAGCATCACAGACGATTCGGATCAGGTCCAGCTTCCTGTGGGGCAATATGTGGATCGGGATGGCTTGGCGACGTATGAGATTGACTTCCGTCCGGAGTCCATCGGTGGGAAGGGCGCGTATCATGCCATGATGATCGGGACCACCGGGAGCGGGAAATCCATTTTTATGCAATCCCTGGTCCTGGCTGCCGCCCACAGGTATTCTCCAAAGCACATCAATTTCATGTTCATGGATTTTAAGGCCGGTGCGGCTGAGCTTAAAAAGGTGAGCAACCTGCCGCACTCTGTGGGAATGGTCACGGATCTGAGCCGTGAGTTGGCGGATCGGGCCTTGCAGGCCTTGGAATATGAGCTCTCTCGTCGGAAAATTGCCTTTGACCAGGCTGGCAAGATCACGGATATCTGGGATTATAATCGTCGTTTTCCTGACCAGACTTTTCCGCATCTGGTGGTGATGATTGATGAATTTGCGGAAGGGATCAAAATCCTGCCCAACCTGGTGGAACGGCTGAAAGAACTGGGCCGGCAGGGCCGTGCTTTTGGGATGTATTTTTTCCTGGCGAATCAAGAGGTTAACAGCGCCGTTGAAGCGTTGAAGGCCAATGTGAGCTGGTATGTCCTGTTGAAGGTGAACCGCCAGGAGGAAATGCGGTTGATCGGCCAGCGCTTGCCGATCCCGCCCGGTCGTGGAAGGGGCTATGTGAGGGTGAAAAGTGATATCACTTCCATTCAGAGCGCCTATGCCGGGCTGCCAGCCAATGTCGGTGACCTGGAGGAGAGCGATATCAATGAGTATGTGATTGCCACATTTGGTCCGGATGGTCAGCGGAATGAGGTTTTTCGTCATGACCCACGCAAACGGGCTGCGGGGGGAACAAAAATCCAATCAGAATTGGAATTACTCACCTCAGTGATCTCTGAAGCTGCCCGTATCCTGAAAGTTCCCCCAGCGGATCCGATCTATACGGAACCCCTTGCTCCCGTGATCCCATTTGTGGACATTCTTCAGGATCTGGACCTCTTCCGGCTCTTTAATGGCCAAGCCTGGGAAAGACAATCCGGCGAGAAGCACGTTATCCCCCTTGGTTTTTTGGACATTCCCCAGCGATGTCAGCAAATTCCCTTTTCCATCAACTTTAATGAGGGCGGGGGACATTTGTGGATCATCGGATCACCGGGGAGCGGGAAGAATATGGTCCTGCTCAATCTTGCCGTCATGCTCTGTCTTACCCATCAGCCCTCGGAAGTCAACCTGTATGTGCTTGATTTTGGCAATGGATTGCTGGGTGTTTTGAATCAATTTCCCCATGTGGCAGATACCATCCGCTCCCACGAAAGAGAGCGGCTTGACCGCCTGCTGCGTTTCTTGCAGAGCGAATTGAACGAGCGCACGGGGTCGGATTGGCATATGGCCGGAAAGCCGGAAATTTTCCTGTTTGTCAATAATGTGGCTGACCTGCGGCAATCATACCCCAATCAGGCCGAGGAATTGGGCCGGTTCATCCGGTCGGGCGGCGCGGCGGGTATTCATGTGATCATCACATCCAATCGCGGCTCCGAATTGCCGCGGTCTCTCAGCGGGAATATCATGACCCGCATTGTGCTCCAATTAACCGATGAACAGGAATATCTGGATATTCTCAATGCCCGGGTGCCCCGGCTGACCATGCGAACCGAGGGGAGAGGGTATTTCTTGGATGAAGGCAATGTGGCTGAATGTCAGGTGGCTCTCCTCGAAGAGTCTGCTGTGCATTTCCTCCGGGCTGCAGAGGGGAGCACCCGGCGTTTGATACCACAAGACGAGACGGCCAAAGAGTCCTATTTGGAAGCGCTGCCGGCTGCCATCAAAGGCCTGGCCCTGGATATGCAAAATTCCTGGGAGGGTGAAACCCCCTATGAAATTCGGGCAATGGATGATGTTCTCTCCCTGGCGGATTTCAACCAGATAGTGGAAGGGCTTCCCCAAACGCCCGGGGTTGTCAATCTGCCGTTGGGTCTGCTTTATGAAGACCTTTCCCCCGTTATCGCAGATCTCGGGGATGTCGGAACCCTCTGGACGGTTCTGGGGGGGCGCAGCAGCGGTAAATCAAGCGCTTTGATGGGGATGAGCTATTTCCTTCTGGAGCAATTGAAGAAAAATGTAGAAATCACCCTGGTGCCCTTCCGGCGGGGCCCTCTGGCTCAGTTGGTTGGAAAGTCTCCCCAGATTGAGGTCTTGCTGCAGCCGGAGGCCATTGTGGACTTTCTTTCAAAGTATGTTGACCGGATAATTGACCAGCCGGATCGGTTCTTTGCCCTGATGATTGATGATATCAGCATCGCCTTCACCAGCGGGAATACCGAGTTGGTTTCCGCATTGAATTCGTTGGGAGACCGGCTGCGGATGGTCACCCAGGAGAATTTCCTGATTGTGATAGCGGACCTTTACAGTAATATTAAGCCTCAGGCCTTTGCTTCATCGCTGATCAAATTGTTCCAGCAAAGTCAAACTGGGATATTTTTCTCGTTGGATGACACCGACATGCAATGGTTCAACACGCGGGTCAGCATGCTCTACTTGAAAACATTGAAATGGGTATCTGGCCGGGGTTTTCTGGTGGCCAAGGGCAATGCGGATTATGTCCAGACCCCTCTGGTCACACCGGAGGATTTCTCAAACTAGAAAGAGCGCTTATGGGAGAAGTTGTTTGTACGGTCAAATTTCAGCGGAACGGACAAAATGATCAGCGTGACCTGGTCATGCCTGACAATGTGCCGATTCATCAATTGGTTAACTCCCTGGCCAGGGCATTGCGGTTGCCCGCAGGCGACCATGTTTTTTATGAACTGCAGACACAGGATGACGGCACCCTTCGGCGCATTCCCGGGTCCCGCACGTTGCAGCAGGCCTTCATCCTGAATGGGATGACCTTGTATTTATCCCAGGAGGAAGATATTCCTGGTCAACGCGCATTTCTGGTGGCAGGATCTGGTTTGCGATTTCGGCTGCGGGAAACCACGATCATTGGGCGCCTGACGCCCGAAGTGCATGTGGACATTGACCTCAGCTCCTTGGACCATGAAACAGTGGTCTCCAGACGGCATGCGATCATCAATAAGGATGCACATCACTATCTGATAAAAGACACAAAAAGCCATAACGGAACGTTTGTGAACCGGGTCCTTGTTCGTCAGGGTGAATCTGTTGTCATTCACTCCGGAGACGACATTTGCTTTGGCGGGATTGAAAAGGGTGTCACACTGAGATTTCAGGTGGCATAGACAGTGGCTGGAGAAAGACGCTTGTCAGGAAGGAAAATCCCACGCGGTTTCATGCCATTGATCAATCTCTTGTTTGAGCTGAAACCCGAGAAAATCGAGTTGATCGGAAAGGGTCTTGAGTGCGGCGATTCGTTGATACAGTTCGTTTAAGAATTCATCTTTTGAAGGGCCCTCCCAATCCGTCCTGGCCAGGGCATAATAGATCTGATCCGCCCTTTCAACCAGTTCGTACGCAGTCAGGGTTATTTTTGCGCTCATGATAAGGGTTTGGTCGTCTTCAAGATGAATGATCATACGGTATATCCGGTGATGGTGGTTTAATTAATTATAACAAAGGTTCGTCAGCCTGGATTATTTTGGTTGCGATGTTTTTCTTACGAGAATTGATTTGAGACAAAGGAGTCCTGTCCAATGAAGAAGCTTCGAGTGATCGTCCTGATGGTGTTATTGCTTGGTCTGATGGTTGGCAAGCCGGTACTTGCTGCGCTTCAAGATAATCTGGTCATCCATCATGTGGAGGGCGTTGTCAATGAGGATGGCAACAGCTATTCCGTCAATATCGTACTCTCAGCGCTGAATGAGCAAAAGTTGCCCATTTCGGGACTGACGACCAACGATTTTGCTGTGATGGAGGACTCTGCGCCCGTTGTGCTGGATCAGGTGGAGATGATGAAGGATCTGCCGATCAGTGTGATTGTGGTGATGGATATCAGCGGCTCCATGCAGGGTGAACGGCTGCAACTGGCCAAGGCGGCCATTTCGGACTTCATTAAGAGCCTTTATCGGGGGGATAAAGTGGCCGTGTACACATTCAATGCGGAGGTTCAGCAGCTCATTCCCCTGACATCAGACCTGAACCAGGCTCGGGATTCCTTTGAATCTGCAGATATCTTCGCTGGTGGAGGGACGTGCATGTTTGATGCGGCTTTTCTGGCAGCCCAAACGGCCAGCGGCCTGCCAGAAGGCCGGCAGGCGGTTGTGCTGCTGAGCGATGGTTGGGACACGATCAATGGCGAGGATGTTTGTTCGACCAAAAGCATTGAAGATGTCATTGCCATGTCCGAGGAGGGTGTGAGCCAGACCCCCATTTATACCATTGGCATTGGCAGCGACCATGACGCAAAAAGTCTTCAGTCTTTGGCCGAAAGCACCGGCGGAGTCTACAGTCAGAGCAACCAGAATGATGATCTGCCTGCCTTGTTTGAGCAGTTGGCCAACCGGCTTTCTTCTGAATACGTCCTCACATACACCTCCCAGGGAACCCCAGGGCCGCATCGGGTGACGGTTGAACTGAACGGGATGATCCAGTCGGCGGATTTTTCTCTGCCTGGATTGCCCCCGGTCATTTCAATTGCCTATCCTGATCCTGAACAGATTTTGGAAGCGGGGAAGCACACCATCGTCCTCAGTCTGACTGAACGGGGGGTCCCTGTGGACACCTTTACTTTCAAGATCAATGACGTGGCCATTGGCGTGGGAGGAAAAGCGGAGCAAGCGCCTTATGAATATGAGATTGATTTTAACCAGTATGATGGCCAGATCATCACCCTGACGGTGCTGGCTCTGAATGAAAATGGGCTGCCCCTGGCGGAGTCGAGCATGGAGCTCAATTTTGGGGCTGAACCGACCGCCGCAGTGAGCGAGACGGAGGCCGCTGCAACTGATCCGGGTGGCGAGGACGCTGGAGAAGATGAGGAATTTGTCTGTCCGGAAGATAGGATCTGCCTGGGAAACCTGGCTCTCACAACCACACAGCTTGTGATCTCTGGTGTTGTCCTGGTTCTTCTGATTGTGGCTATCATTGTCATTCTCACTCTCTCGAGCAGAAAGAAAAAGAAAGGCGAATCCCAAAAGAAGAGCAAACCATCCTTGTTTGAGGGAGCAACGATGGATGGGTTTGCCTTGCCAGGGGAAGAATTTGGACACCTGACAATTCTCTCAAGCGATGATCCATCACTGGTTGGGAAAGAGTTTACACTCACCCAATCGCCCACACGGGTTGGACGCAGCGTGAACAATGATATTCCTCTTCCCAAAGACAGCGCGGTTTCTCGCAATCACATCGAAATCGTCAAAGAGAACGGACAGATCCTCCTGCGGGAGGTTATGCGTACCCTGAGCGATGGTACCCAAAAAGGCCCAACCTATGGCACCTATGTCAATGACCGGAAGATAACGGGTCAGGTGAGTCTTCACTCCGGAGATGAGATCAGCCTCGGGCGCCGCACAAAATTACGCTTTGAAGGGCCTCCCGGAAAGCAGCCGGTGAGCGGGTCTGAAGATGTTACCTATGATGGGATCCAACCACCGGATTTGGACATGGTGGATGATGCTACCCGGGATGCCTGAGGGTGGGGTTGTGTGGTCCTGTCATTAAAGCTGAGGAGATTGGGATGCTGACGATTGGTTGGGCTCTGGATGTTGGAAGGAAGCGACGCGG
>DAOTUG010000162.1:0-8975 GCA_034437335.1 Anaerolineaceae bacterium | reverse complement strand
CCATCCCAAGGAAGGTCGCCGCAGCCGATCCATTGCTGCTGCGGCGACCTCATAGAAACCGGCATGCAGCCCTCAGCCAACAACCTTCTCCTGCACTTCTTGGAGGGCCAAATCCCTGAATTCTTCAACCGTCTTTGCGCCCATCCGCTCACCGCTGCGGCGCCGCAGGGCTACCGTGCCGTTCTCCTCCTCCCGGTCTCCCACAACCAGAATATAAGGCACTTTTTGCTTCTCAGCATCCCGGACCTTGGCGTTCATCCGTTCGCTGCTGTCATCAACCGCCACGCGCAATCCAACCGCCCGCAACTCCTTCGCAACGTCCCGGGCATAAGCGATGTGCCGGTCCGCAATCGGGATCAGGACCGCCTGGACAGGGGACAACCAGACAGGGAAAGCCCCGCCGAAATGTTCGATCAGAATGCCAAAGAACCGCTCGATGCTGCCCATCAGGGCCCGGTGAATCATGTACGGGCGATAGGCCTGGCCATCCTCTTCAATGTAGTTCATGTCAAAGCGTTCCGGCAGGTTGAAATCAAACTGGATCGTGGAAAGCTGCCATTCACGGCCGAGGGCATCGCTGATTTTCAAGTCAATCTTCGGCCCATAAAAAGCGCCGCCACCCTCATCCACCTCATAGGGCAATTCCGCCCGGTTCAGAGCCGCCTCCAGGGCCTCCTCCGCCGCAATCCACCGCTCCGGATCCCCCACGGCCTTTTCCGGACGCGTGCTGAGATACGCCTTGATTTCATCAAAGCCAAAGGAACGCAGAATATGCAGGCTGAAGGAGAGCACAAAGTCAATTTCCTCCGGCATCTGGCTGGGGGCACAGAAGTGGTGGGCATCGTCCTGCGTGAAGCCCCGCACCCGCATCAGACCATGCATTACGCCGCTGCGTTCATAGCGGTAGACCGTGCCCTTTTCGGCATAGCGCATGGGCAGATCGCGATATGAGCGGATGTCCGACTTATAAATCTGGACATGGAAGGGGCAGTTCATCGGTTTCAGATAATACTTCTGCTCTTCAATCTCAATGGGAGCATACATGTTTTCAGCATAAAAGTCCAGATGCCCGCTCGTCTTCCAGAGATTGGCCTTGCCGATGTGGGGCGTATAGACAAAATCGTAATCATTCTCCAGATGCTCATCTTCCCAGAAGCGTTCTGCGATGTGGCGGATCTTAGCGCCCTTGGGGTGCCAGAGCACCAAGCCTGCACCCACTTCCTCATTCACGCTGAAAAGATCCAGTTCGCGCCCCAGCTTACGGTGGTCGCGCTTCTTGGCTTCTTCAATGCGCCAGAGATGCTGTTTCAGATCCTTGGGCGAGAGCCAGGCCGTGCCGTAAATTCGTTGCAGCATGGCATTGTTCTCATCCCCGCGCCAATAGGCGCCTGCCACACTCATCAGCTTGACAGCGTTTGGGTGGATCTGGCGCGTGCTCTCTACATGGGGCCCGCGGCAAAGATCCACAAAGCTGCCGCTTCGGTAGATTGAGATGACCGGCATTTCCTCAACGGGGTTGCCGTGCTCATCCACATCGCCCTTTTCCAACCCCTCAATCAATTCCAGCTTATAGGGCTGATCGGAAAAGATCTCCCGGGCTTCCTCAGCAGAGATTTCCTCCCGCTCGAAGGGATGCTCCTCCTTGAGGATCTCCTTCATGCGCGCCTCAATCTCCTCCAGGTCTTGCGGGGTCAGGGGCCGGGGCAGATCAAAGTCATAGTAGAAGCCATCGTCAATTGGCGGGCCAATGGCGACCTTGCCCTTGGGGAATTTTTCCAGCACTGCCTCGGCCATCACATGGGCCGCAGAGTGCCGCACTCGATACAATTTCGATTCTTCATATTGTTCTTTTTTTGCCATCATCATCCTCCTGTGGATACTGGTCACAGTTTGTTGTTGGTCATTAAAATAAAAAACCCTCGCCCACTGGGGCGAGAGCCAGGCTCACGCGGTTCCACCCAGATTCCCACCGGAAAAACCGGGGTATCTCTTTGAGCCGATAACGGGGCCAACCGCTCTCCATACTCGATTGCTCTTTCCGGATCAAGCTCCTGGGTGGTTTTCGCTGGACGCTTTCCCGAGAAGACTTCCAGCCGCTGATCTTCTCTCTCTGTGGGTAGTGTGTCCGGCTACTCGTCCCAATCAACGCTCTATTCAGCTTATTTTGCAGTGGGCGGAACAGGGCTCGAACCTGCGACCTCCGCGATGTCAACGCGACGCTCTAACCAACTGAGCTATCCGCCCGCAGTCATTGCATTATACATAATCCAGGCCTTAAAATCAAGGGGCTATTCAGGGCATGTTCAGGGGAGCCGGTCCCGGGGCAGTGTGATCTCAACCAGATCCATGTTTCCCAAATCCAGGGCAACCCGGGGCAGCATGGGCAGGCAGGGATCAATCAACAGGGTCCTGACGCTGCGGGAACTGAGGTTGTCCTGGCGCCAGATCACCATCTCCAGCAGCGCCTCCAGGTCGCCCCCATAATAAAGGCGATAACAGACGACCTCTGCATCACCGCGATCCTTGATCGCCAGTTTCACATAGGGGTCGCCATCCCTGCGCCCATACAAACTGGCCACAATCTCATCATAGAACCAGAGCGAAATCTCCAGATGCGCCGCCTGATGATGAAATCGCCCAAAGGCGATCGGCGTTAGGGAGGCTCCACCCGTGCGGAGCTGATGATTCCAGGCTGCCGTTTCCAGCCAGCCGGCCGCGGACAGCGTTTCCACAAACAGGGTCACTTCCATTTTCTGGCCGGGGGTGAGATCGGCCCACCCCATGGCCGCCTTGTGCCCCTGATCGGGTTCAGAGGCCATGCCCATCCCGGATGCGGTTGTGGGTTCCGGCGCGGGCGCCACCACCCACCCCTGATCGGCGCAGAGGGTCTTCAAAGCCTCCCGGGGCATGCCCTCATAAAACCGGAACCTGGACAGGCCGGGTGAGGCCTTTTTCACCACGGTGCGATAAAGGCTGGAGGCCACCTTCTTGGCGTCAGCCATCAGGTCCGGTGGAAAATCAGCCGGATCCTCCGGGATGAGGGTGTCCAGGATGCTGGTATCCCCCTGGAAGAACATGAAGGGAGTTTCCCGCCAGGAATCCCGGCCCAAAGCCATACACTGGGCTTCCGCATCCGGGCTCCAGGTGGGGTCAAGGATCATCACCTGAGTCAGCTCTGGCTTCTGCAAAAAAGCAATCAGGGACTGACGATCGCTGCAAAAGCGGATTCCAATTTCGTGCAGCATATTGGCCATGTTGCCCTCATAATGCCAGGCAGCCTCGCTTTGCGCCAGCGCCGTAAGAAGAGACATCTGATATCCCGACAGCATCCCCGGCGTCAGGTCATCGCCATACGGAGGGTCTGTGAAAACACGCTTCAGGTAAAACTCCGCCAAGTTCATAGCCGCCTCATGGGCATCAACCAGGGTGGTCAGGGACCACGCCAGAGGATCCCGGACAGAAGCGCCCACCAGGATCTTCAACTGGTCGGAACTGAGAGGCCGCAGGTAAGCGTCGGGCGTCCCCAGGGCATCCTGAAGAGCGGCCAACCGGCGGGCTACCAGACGATAGACATTGCTCTGGTCCAGCACATCTGCCAGGTGACGGATCAAATCCTCAGGGACGGCCCCCTTTGCTGCCAGAATCCAACCCAGACAGGCTGCCAGTTGGACCCGCTGGGAGATGTGCTCCAGCCCGGCAGAGAAAATCGGCAAAGCCGATTCGGCGGCCTGACCAAGGGCCAGATAGGCCGTCTCCAGAACCTCCGGGGGGAGATTGCCTTGGGAAATGCAGTCTTCAATGGGCGCAACCGCCCCCTCCCCACACCAGGCCAGGACAGCCAGTGATACGGATTGGATGGCGGGTTGCTGATGATCAAGAAACCGGGCATAAACCATCAGCCCCTCCGGGAGAACGGCCAGGGCTTCCCTGGCGGCGGCCAGTTCCCGTCCGGCCCAGGCCTTGCCCTCCGCCAGATACTTTTCCAGATAATGCAAATTCAGAGATTGTCCGCCAATCTGGGCCAAGAACAGCAGGAGCTGCCCCTGCTGGTCAACATCCAGCTCTGCCAGCAGATCAATCAAAAACGGCAGGACGGCCGCCGTAGCCGGATAAATGGACCCCTGATGAAAAAGCCCCCCATAAAGCATCTCCCAGGCCATATCCTGTTTTCCTGCATCCCGGGAGGCCAGATCCCGCAGCATCCGGGGCACATAATCCGCCCCTCCGTAGGCATCAGTCAGAGAAGCCCAATCAACTGCATCCATTTTTTCCCAGTCCATCCATCCTCCATTTCCAGGTACCATACCAAGCAATAATTCTCAATCCGGGTCCTCAGTCTTTGAATCCCCCGGGGATCGGGGCGGCGGCTCAAGATGCACCCAGGGCAAATCCCTGCAAAAACCCATCAGCTCCCTTCGACTGATGAAGGAATAAAACGAATAATTGGACAGCTCAAAATCCACCCCATTCACCACCGCATGGTACAGGCGGGTGGCCACGTTCAGGGAATCCTCCGACACTTTTTCGTTTCCGGGAAATGGATCCAGGTGGGCCAAAAAACCCAGGGCATCCACATCGCCTTTGAAAAAGACAAAGACGCCGTCGCACCAATATTGACGTCCCAGGGAAGCGCACAGGTCCTTGGCCCCCTGCTCCCAAGTCGGGTTCAACGCCATCATCCGGGTGGGTTCTGGATCATCCAGCAGGTTCGCTGCGGCTTCAGGCTCCCACCAGGGGCCCGGGCCGTCATCTCTCACAATCGCAGCCCTTGCGGAGAGCGCATCCCAAGCCGCCTCATGGTCCAGACAGGCCCGGAGCATCTCCCGCTGCATAGGTGAAAGAAAAGCCTGTCGAAATCGCGCCGGTTGGGGCGGGGCCGCCAGATACCAGTGCAGGAAGAGATCGGCCAGGTTTTCCCAGGCAGGATCCCCTTCAGGGAGCTGCTCCAGCAGAGGGTGGAGCTGAAATCCTTTCTCAGACCAGCCCAAAGTCCTGAACTGGCGCCATCGCAGGGGGCGCAGGTAGGCATCCGGAGTGCCCAAAGCGCCGCAGTGCACGCGCAGTTGTTTCGCCACTCGAGGATAGTGGTTCGTCCCCGTAATCAGGGATCGGATAAGATTCAGAACCCGACGGGGAACATGACCGTCTCTTGCCAGAACAAACCCCAACCCTGCTGAAAGCTTAACATCATTGGAGATATGCGCCAGGCCTCGCAAAAAGAGGTTTTCGCTGTTCCGGGAGGCGCGCCCCAGGGCGAGAAATGCCAGGGGAAGATGCCCGAGGCCTTCCCAGTGTTCCTGGATAAAGGCCTCCAGATGGGGCACAGCATCCTCCCCACACCAGGCCAGGGCCAGCAAAGCAGCCTCCTGAAGCCCTTCTACCCCTGAAGAGAGGTAAGGTAGATAGTCAGAAAAACCGGAAATCACATGGTCCCGAGCCAGCCGCCGCAGGGCGCTTTGTTCAGGGATGATCCTCCGCTTCCAATCCATGTCCGCACCGCGCTGGGCCACCTGGGCCAGGAAGGTCAGGATATGAAGGGGGCTGTAACAACCCGGTTGCTCCAACAAGCGAATCAGGAACGGCAGCAGGGCCACCAGAGCCGGCGAAAATGTCTCTCTGGGGAACAGCTGATCATAGAGACTTTCCAGGCCCCTGCCGAAGCTCCCGGCATCCGAAGAAGCCAGAAGTCGCAGGATGCCCCCTGCATTAACACCCTGGCCGTCCACTCCCTTCAACGATGTCCAATCCATCTTCTCCAGCTTTTTCCACATCGCCATACCTCGCTAATGCATCAGAGACCATCCGGTCGGGGGGACAACCACGCTTCGAAACGCGATCGCAGGCGCGGGATCCGGTCGGGGTTTGTCAAAATCAAATCCATCCCCCCATCATACGGATGGTATAGGGCTGTTCTACCCAAATCAATCACCATCAGGTTATGCTCCCTGTCATGGGCGGTTTCCAGGATAAGATCATCCAGCACACCCACAGACCAGTTTCTTTCACAAAAGAACACATGCCGGCAGAAAGATTCGCATCCCTTCGGTTGGCTGGTGAAGGACCGCCAGTGGGTCCATTCCGAAGGCGTCAGCACAACCGTCCCCGGGGTGGTTGGATAAAATGTGGTCCGGATGACCGCCAGGGAAACGGCTGCAGGCCAGATCGCGTTCAACAGAGCAGCATGTCGGGAAAGAATCACAGCTTCCTCCCGGGGGGTATCCGGATAACGCTTTGAACCCGGCAGGGAATGAAATCGCACCCAGCGCGGGCGGCACACCACCTTCAGGTAATCCGCCTCCGGGTGAATCCCGGGAAACAGGGACTCCCACAGTTCTTCCATTTCCGCCGATGTCAAGCAGCACCTTTCCTAATCATCCAGTCCACAACACCTTCTGATGCCAGTATCTCCGAAGTCAATCCATTTAGAGTATAATCCGATTCAAGCCAAAAAACGCATTGGAACCGGGATGACCACGAAACGCGATCTGGAAAACCTGAGCGAGGAAGCATTGCGAGCCCTGCTGCTCAAAAAACAACGGGATGCTCGAAGGGCGCGTCTGGCCCATTATCGGAAAACAGGCCGCGCCAGCCTTATCGCCCCTAAACCCCAGTCAAAACAACCCGGAACCATTTACACCCTGCCAGAGAAGCCCCACACCCGCCAGAGAGGCCTTGGTAAAAAAATCCTCGATGCCGGACTTCTCCTTGTGGAGGTGGCCGCCGTCATCGGCCTGGTGGTGATTGTGCTGACAGGCTTGAATCAGCTCCGACAATTGAATGTCGAAGCAGAAAACGCCTTCGTCCTGCCAACACTGACCCCCACCCCCCTGATTTCTGCTGTAGTACTCCCCTCCGGACACACACCCCCCAACGCTGGCAGCAGCGTACGGTTCAATGAAGCCGAAATCCCGGCCCACCTTCAGCCCATCTATCAGGATCTGGGGGAAATTCTGATCCCCACCCCCGGACCGGAACAGGCCGTCCGTTTACAAATCCCTGCCATTGGCGTGGACCACCCCATCGTCCAGGGGGATGGTTGGGAACAACTGAAAAAAGGGATCGGTCAGCACATCAGCAGCGCCAACCCCGGCGAACCGGGCAATCTGGTCCTCTCAGCGCATAATGACATCTTCGGGGAAATCTTCCGGGACCTGGACAAACTCAGCCCGGGAGATGAGATCATCGTCTTTTCCTTGCAGCGGCAATATGTCTACACCGTCCAGGATACCCTGATTGTTGAGCCAACCCGGGTGGATCTGCTGGAACCGACCGCGGCTCCAACCATCACCCTCATCTCCTGCTATCCCTACATGGTGGACAACCAGCGCATCATCGTATTGGGAGAACTGGCCGATCAATAGACCGGAGCATCCAAATGGGAAGTCCTTAAGTTGTAAGCTGACAAAAAAGGATTGTCGGAAACAACGGCATTTATCCAGGGGCGCTCAAGACAACACCCGGTCGAAAAAAATTTGACGTTCTCCTTCCCTCCAGACAGCATTCTACCGCCTGCATTCACCATCAGCGCACTGACATCCTTCCCTGCCCTCGTGATGCAAGCCGGGCCAACCTCGCGTGGGGGTAACAAACGCGCTCAGCGCGGCAGCACGGGAAAGAAGCTGTGCCATGATACGCCAGCCGTTAACTATTCCCTATTCACCTTGCTTATCTCAAAACGCCTTGCCCCCGACCGGATCCCGCTTTTTTTCTTGCTTCGATTTGCCGCATCTCATTCTTGTTAAAAGCCGTGGATTTCAGGGCCCCGATCCTTGTCAGTTAAACCCCTCCATGTTAAGATTAATTGTGGTAATGAAATCACCTTAAGTCACCGCTAAAGGAGCTCTCTATGTCTCATATGTTTGTCCCAGGACCAGTGGACGTCGCACCAGAGGTGCTGGAGGCCATGACCCGGCCGATGATCCCGCACCGCACGGAAGAATTCAACACCTTTTTCCGCGGGACAGAAGCCAAACTGAAAAAGGTTTTCCTGACGGAAAACCGGATCTTCCAACCACCGGCCACCGGCAGCGGCATGCAGGAAGCTGGCGTCCGGAACCTGGCGCAGAAGGATATCCTCTCCTGTGTCAATGGGGCATTCAGCGAACGCTGGTATTCGGGGGCTGTGATGAACGGCAAGACGGCCGACCGTCTGGAGGCTGACTGGGGAGACATCATCTCTCCGGACCGGCTGGCGGAAGCCTTGAAGAAAAAACACTATGAAGCGGTCACCATTGTTCACAATGAAACCTCCACCGGTGTGGAAAACCCCCTCAAAGAACTGGCTGCCGTTGTCCACGAAATCAGCCCAGACACCCTGATTCTGGTGGACGCTGTTTCCTCCCTGGCAGGCGCAAAAATCGAAACGGATGCCTGGGGGTTGGATTTTATCCTCACATCCTCCCAGAAATGTCTGGCCCTGCCCCCGGGAATGTCCTTTGCGGCGGTATCAGACCGCTCCCTGAAGAAAGCGGAAACGGTTGAACACCGGGGCTGGTATTTTGACCTGCTGCGGTACGAAAAGCATCGTATCAAGAACTCCACCCCCATGACTCCTTCCATGTCCCTGATCTATGCCCTGGATGTTCAGTTGGATCGGATGCTGGCCGAAGGCATGGAAAACCGCTGGGAACGCCACGCCGCCATGGCCGAACGCATGCAATCCTGGGCAATGGAGCACGGGATGGAACCGCTGGCGCCGGAAGGCTATCGCTCCAAGACCGTCTCCACCATCAAGAACACCCGAGGCATTGATATTGCTGCCCTGAACGCATTCCTCCTCGATAAAGGGATGCGGATCGCCAATGGATACGGCGACCTGAAGAATAAAACTTTCCGTGTGGCCCACATGGGCGAAACCCAGATGCACCATCTGGAAACCCTCCTGGAAGCTTTTGAAGAATTCCTGGCCAAGATGTAAGAGTCAAGAAACCCCCTTTTTACACTGAAAAAACCCTGCCCGGTCAAGCCATCTGCAT
>DAOTUG010000161.1:0-4980 GCA_034437335.1 Anaerolineaceae bacterium | reverse complement strand
AGCCGGTACATATCATAATAAATAAAGGCTCCGGTGGTGTGCTTGCCAGGATTAGGCTCCACACTGGCATGCAAGCCAAAGCCCGGATCCAATCTTGGATCATGCATGGCCATTTCTGATCCAGCGGCTGTGATCACCGCCCGGCGTTCTTCAATCTTAAGCTTTTTGGCTGCCGCCTTGGCGCCATCCGCAAGGACATCCCCCAGGCCCTCCCGGCTGACCATCTGCCTGACAAGGGCGATGATCGCTGGCGTGTTCCCCCAGGTTAATTCCAATCCGCCAGTGTCCTCCACCGTCAGGATACCCTCTTCAAACCACTCTAATGCCGTGGCAACGGTTGCCCCAGCGGAAATACTATCCATACCAGCCCGATTGAGCAGATCGTTCAACAACATCACAGAATCCCAATCATTGTTGAGGACCAGACCGGTAAAAGCCAAGGTGGTCTCATATTCTGGCTTATGACTGACCGGGATCTCGCCATTGGCTTTGAGGGTCCCTCCGCAGCCCAAGGGACAGGCCAGACAATGGTATTTTTGTTGTTCCCAGGTTGTAATCACCCTTGGGGAAATCTGCTGCGATTTTTTGGTGGGGAAATCCTGATAGCTGCCGGACCAATTCTTGATCGGTGCATCGCCCCATTCGATTGAGGTTTGGTTCAGGCCCACGGTGCCCCATTTACGCAAAATTCCCAGGTACAGAATGCCATCCATGCGCATACTGATCCAGGGGTTGCGCAGGATCTTTCCCAACAAGGACATCATGCTTGCCGGGAGGGGAATTTTTAACCGCGTAAGCCGCCGGACTTTTTCGTTCAATTTCCGCATCCGTTCCGGTTCCGCTGCGGTCACCATCCTTGCGCCTGTCAGTACGACCGCCTTTAATTTTTTGCTTCCCATCACTGCTCCCAAACCGGACCGCGCCGCCATCCTACCGTGATCATGGCTGATTCCCGCAATCCTGGAAAGGGTTTCACCTGCCTGCCCGATACAGGCCACACCGGGGATCCGTTTCTCTCCATGACGCTCACGCAACAGCGTTTCAGTTTCCATGGTATCCTTCCCCCACAGATCGTGAGCCGCTCTCAGTTGAGGCCCGCCCGGTCCAATCCACAGATAGACTGGTTCAGAGCTCTGGCCGGTGAAGAAGATCCCATCATAGCCGCATTTTTTTATCGTCAGTGAGAAAAAACCGCCGCAATTGGCATCCCCCCAAGTGTTCGTCAACGGCGATTTCCCAACCGCCATCCAGCGGCCGCTGAAAAGACTGGGCGTGCCAGTCAACAAGCCGGAGACAAAACCCAAAACATTCTCAGGCCCCATGGGATCTGCCCCAGGAGGAATCCGATCAAACAACAAATGTGCAGCCAGTCCCATGCCAGAAAGGTATTTCTTGTACACCTCAGGTTCAATCACCTGCTCTGTAAATGTTTTCCGGGTCAGATCAACCCATAATACTTTACCCATATATGCTGGCATGCTACCACCTTGCAATCATTATTGAGTTAATCATAAGCCGCTTCCAGTAAATCCAGGGCATCCTTCAAGCCCAACTCGACTGGGTTCATTAAAGCAGATCCATCGTTGATGGCCAATTGTGCAATTTCTTGAAATTGGTCTCGTGCTACCCCAGCTTCCTTTAATGTTCTGGGAAGGCCAGCCAGATGAAACAGATCTTCTTTTAAGGCTTCCACTCCATCAATCACACGCTCCGCCCGGGCTTCCGGGGGAGTATTTGCCGTAACCTCCAGGCCGGACAGGGGTAGAAGCAATTCTGAGAGGGTCTCTCTGCACGCAGACAGGTTATATCGCAGGCCGTGAGGAAGGAAAATACTCATCGCAAGGCCATGGGGAACCGGAGCAACCGAACCTGTGGCGTGTCCCAGACTATGCACACACCCCACCATGGAGTTGGAAAAAGCCGTCCCAGCCATGGTGCTTGCGTTGGCGAGAATCAGTCGGAGATCAGCATTCTTGGGCATCTTCACAGCATCCCGCAAGTAGGTGCCGATCAGTCTGACAGCCTGCCAGGCATAGGCATCGCTCATAGGGTTTTTCTGAATACAGATATAAGCTTCCATTGCATGGGTCAGAGCGTCCATGCCGGTGGCCGCTGTTAATTTGGGCGGCAAGGTGAGGGTCATCCTGGAATCCAGAAAGGCGGTATCGGGTAAGAGATATTCAGAAACAAATCCCAATTTGACATGGGTGTCCGCATCAACAATGACCGCGGCGGTGGTGGCCTCTGATCCCGTTCCCGCTGTGGTGGGAACCACCACAAAGGGCGGCAAAGGCCCTTCAAGAATGTCTGCCCCGCGATAGGTCATGATATCCGCACCGCCCATTCCAACCAGGATGTTGACGCCTTTGGCCGTATCAATGACGCTGCCCCCGCCAACCGCAATCAAACCATCACATTCTTTATCACGGTACAGAGCAGCGATCCCGTTGACGACCCTGGTTGAAGATTCCGGGGGAACCTGATCAAACAGAGCGGCAATCACAATCTCGCTCTCTCCCAGAGCATCCAGGACAAGATCCACCAGACCGGCTTTCCTAACCCCGGTATCCGTTAGGAGCATCGGGCGCTTTACTCCCAGGCCCCGGAGTTCATTCGGCAAGCTGTGCAGCGAACGGTGGCCGGAAATTATTTTTACAGGAAAATGAAATTCATAATATTCTGAGAACATTGTCACCTCTCAACAGGTCTAAAGGCCAAAGGGAATGCCCAAGAGATACGCCTTGAATCTGAGCAGTTGTTTTTGAAAAAATGGGATGTAAGGCAATCGCTTCATCAAGCGGCGGGCAAGAAAAGCCGGGAACAGATAGGTCTCAACCCGGTTGAGAACTCGGGTCACCGAAACGGTCAGGGAAATGTCTCCCCTGGCTGCAATGCAATGACGCGCATAGGCCACATCGGTCCCTAATTGCCCTGTGAGCATCTGAAAAGCCGCTTCGGTATTTTTAATGGAAATGACAATCTCAGCCTTGTCTTCATTCCCGCGCGTCCCCAGATAGACCAGACGCCCATCCGGAGTGCGACGGACCGACATTTGCCCACCCTGTGGCAAAATCCGCATCATCAGCGTCAGGTTCTCCGGCCATGTACGGACCTCCTGTTGAATAACCCGGTCATGTTTTGATATGGATTGGAGTGAACGACCAAGAACAAACAACACAGCTCTGTTGATTAACCGTTTGGGTAGCTTACCTTTAGGCACAATATCAGGAAATGCATTGGGAGAGTACGTCACATTTCACCATCCCGGGATGTAGAGAACAATAACAACAGAGAATATTATACATGACTTATTTCGAAAGCAATTTCCCATCAGCCTGATTCCTGTCAAAATCCGAAAATGCCCGTCCTGCCCCGTTGCTTCCAGAGAATCCACATGACCCCTCCCTGGCGATCATTTCCGCTGTTCTTATGAGTTTCCACTTTTTCCGTTGCCTTGAATATCCCTCATAATGATGAATGGGGGAAAACGAAGGAAAACCGATGCTGGAGGGGATAACTTTTGCTAGGTTTCTGTGTTGAAAAGCGGCCCAAATCAGGTTACTCTCTGCCTGATAGTGGACATTGGATTGGTCCCATTTCTGATCCGGAAAACAAACGGAAATGTACCCCGTACCAGGTACATCCCACAACGCCGCCAAACACACTCACCCATTCCCGAAATCTAAATCGCGTCTCCAGGAAGGGAAAAGACCCTGAGATTGTTGACTTGAAACAGGAAAAAGATCAGTCCAGAACACCGGAGGCTTCAAGAATAGTGGGTGCCATGGTAGGAAATAAACCCAATTCCCACAGCAGATCCAGAACGGTATACCGGGGCCTGTAATGGGATCCGTACAGGAGTGCCTGAATGGCTTCATCCGCATCCCGATGGATGCCGTTCAATGTGGTCACTGCACCCGCAGATTCCATGGCTGATCGGGCTGTTTCCGGTGGAAGTAAATACGGGTCCAGAGCCGCCCATAGGCTCTTCCAATTCTGCAGTATCCCCACAAGATAATCCCGATACTCCACATCCGGTATGCGCTTTTTCGCCACGACCTGATTGAAGATGACCCCATTTTCACCGAAAACCCGTTGATGGTCCAGGTTGACTCCTGCCAGAGAAATGCGGCGTCGCTCAATATCATCCACATCCAGGTCGCGTGGGTCAACCTCCCGCAGCATGGCGTAGGCGTTCAGCATGATCAGCGTTCCTACCCCGACCTGGGTACCGTGAAAATTTTTGGGCGCACCAAAAACCTCATGCTGAAAATCAAAAAAATGGGAGATGACATGCTCTGATCCCGAAGAGGGGGATGTGTGTCCGTCCAAAACGGTCATGGAATATCCCGAAACCAAAATGGCTTCATTGAGATGTTCCAGGGCCTCGGGTTCATTTCGACCCATTGCCCCCGCTTCATTCAACAGAAAGTCCTGATAGGGTGACATCATGCGAAAGGGGACCGGACAAAAATAGGTCCCTCGCAACAGTTGGGATGCTTTCCAATCCGCATTGCTCACATTCCGTGCCAGCAGGTCTCCGATCCCGGAACAGGTCATCTCCCGGGGAGCTGAGGCCACCAGGTCAGTATCCAGCAATACGGCATCGGCGGGATTGAGCCAGCGGCTGGATTTGACATGGTCTTCTGTCATCGTGGCGGTGATGGAAGTATAGGCATTCATGGAAGCAGCGGTGCCCAAAAGGATCAATGGCCTTTCTTTCCTGGTGGCAATCCACTTGGTCAGGTCACTGATCACACCCGATCCAACGCCAATGAAGAGGTCAGGAGTATCATCCAGTTCCATCGCAGCCCGATCTCCGAGCCCAACCTCGGACTCAAGAAGTTTTTCCTTCTCGCCCAACGGAACCCGAAATATTGGCAGACTCAACTTGGAAAACAATGGAAAAACCAGGTCTTCCAGTTTCTCTTCGATATGCCGATCGTAGACCACGGCAATTTGTTCGGGCTGTTTTCCCAG
>DAOTUG010000160.1:0-6334 GCA_034437335.1 Anaerolineaceae bacterium | reverse complement strand
GGGAGTCTTCTGGCCAACCCAGTTGGAGGGCGGCTTTGCCCTGACCTGCCAGCCATTGCAGAACGGCGCGGGCGGATGGTTGATCCTGCAGAAAATAATCAATGACGCGGAGGGCATCTTCTCCGACGGCCACGGGGACAAAGTAGCCCAGGAATGCCCCCGAGTCAGAATCTTTCAGGACCTGGACCGGATATTGGGCTTTTTGGAGCAGATATTTCCAGTAGTCGGCGTTCCTTGCGGCGTGAAAATCAATTTCCGTCATCGCTTTTTGGTATCCAGCGATTAAATCCGGAATGTCGTTGATCGTGCCGGGTTCAATGACTATATTTGCCGATTCGGTGTCCGTGGAGGATACCTTGGTCCTGGGCAGCCGGTCATAACAGCGGTGATCAACTGCGTAGGTGTAGTCATATTGACGGTAATAATAAGGGATTCCTTCAATGATACACAGGTCAAATCCCCGGCGATCCACCCACCGATGATAATAAGCCATCTGCTGTCTCACCAGGCCCAGCCGCCGATATTCCGGCCTGGTCGCAACCATCTCCAGCATGGCCACGGAAAGGGAAATCCCCTCAAATTGGCACTGCCAGGGGATCAGGCACAGGGTAGAGGCCATCCGGTTGTTTTTCTGGTCTTCCACAAAGATGAAATCTGCACGGCAAGTTTCAGGATGGTGCCGGATCAGGTTTTCTGTGCTGGTTCCGGTGGAAGGGCTGAATGCTTCCGTCTGGATCTGGCAATATTGGGCGATCTCGTCTTCCGTTCGCAGGGTCCGGATGACCAGCCCATCCCCGAGGTCCTCTTGGGGGAGGGGGGTGGCTGCGGGACCGGGGAAGGCGGTTGCCTGTTGGTCAGCCTGCATAGGGCACTTTCCTCAGGCTTTGATTGCGCCGGCGGTGATGCCGCGCACAAAGTATTTCTGCAGGATGAAGAACAAGAAAATGGTCGGCAGGGTGATGATCACCGTTTGGGAGAGGATCACACCCCAATCCTGCAGTGTCCGATAGGTGTTAAATTGACGATAGAGGAAAACGGATACCGTCTGCACGTCAATTGTTCTGGTGAGGAATACGGTCATGGTCACGTCATTCCAAACCCTCAGGAAGTTGGTGATAAAGACAGCCACCAGAGCCGGTGCGGCCAGGGGCAGGGTGATCCGCCAGAGCGCTCCCAATCGGGATGCGCCGTCCACCATGGCCTGTTCCTCCAGGTCTTCGGGCAAGTCCTGGAAGTAGCTGCGAAGCATCAGAACGGCGAAGGGCATCCCACCCGCGCTGAAAGCGATGACCAGGCCCAGTCGCGTGTTGAAGAGTCCCAGCTTGGTCCAGACCAGGAAGATCGGCAGCAGCAGGAGCACCCTGGGAAGCAGCATGGAGATAATGATGGAGATGGTCACGATGCGACGTCCTGGCAGACGGAAGCGCGCCAGAGCGTAGGCTGCCAGTGAGGCGATCATAGTGGCTGTGATGGCGGAAATCACGCCCACAAACACCGAGTTTCTCAAGGCCCGCATGAAGTCTTGCCGGGTGAAGAGTTCGATATAGTTGGACAGGGAAAGTCCCTCCGGAAACCATTTGGGTTCCTTAGCAAAGATGATTTCGTTGGGCTTCAAGGATGAATCGATCAGCCAGGCAAAGGGAAAGGCGACCCATATGCTCATCATGATGACCAGAATATAGATCAGCATGCGCTTGGGCTTGATCTTAGGGCGGAATTTTGCTCGTTGTTGTTTGTTCTTGATTTTACCTGTATTGGTTGTCATGGGTTGCTCCCTTGATCAATCTTTGTACTGAATGCGGTTGACATATATGATCACTACCACCAGGCTGATGACGGTCAGGACCATGCCGATAGCAGCGCCATAACCTAATCGGCCGAACTCAAAGGAGGTGCGGTAGACCAGGGGCGCCAATGTGGTCGTTAGTGTACCGGGTCCGCCCTTGGTTAACACCCAGATGGTGGCAAAGTCGTTCATTGCCCAGATGACGCCAAGGACGAAGAGGGTGCTCAGGATGGGCTTTAATAACGGCATGGTGATTCGCCACAGGATCTGCCAACTGCTGGCGCCATCCACTTTGGCAGCGTCATACAGTTCCACAGGGATGCCCTGAAGGGCTGCCAGCAGGCTGACATAATTGAAGGGGAACCAGTACCAGATCGTCATCAAGGTGATCGAAAGCCAGATCCATCCGGGGCGGGTGAGAAAACCGATACTCTCCTCCACCAATCCGAGCTGCACCAGATAGTGATTGATGATGCCCCATTCCTTGTTTAACATCCATTTCCAGGACATCGCGGCAGCAACGAGGGGGGTCGCCCAGGGTATCAGCGCGATTCCGCGAAAGAGCCAGCGGAGTTTCATCGGGCGGTGGAGCAAAAGGGCGAAGATCAGCCCCGCGATGATAGGAAGGGTCGTAGCGCCGAGGACCCAGATTAACTGGTTGACAATGTACTGTCCGAGTTTTGGTTCGTTGAAGAGCTTGATATACTGGTCAAACCCCACAAAATGTTCTGAATCCAGGCCCTTGAGCAGGTATAACTCGCTGAAGCTGAGCTGCACAGACCGGATCAGGGGATAGGCGATGAACAGGATCAGGATCACAATTGCGGGCAGCATGATCAGATACCCGATCAGCACTTCGCGCCTGCGTTTGGTCCAGAACCTGCCTTTGGGTTGTTCCACTGAGAGACTGGTGTTTGCCATAGAAGGACAATCCTCCGAATCTTTGCTGGTAATCGTTTGGTTAGCGGTATTATAACGGCCAGAAGGATCCCTGGATCACCTCTCCGTCCGGAAGGGTGATCCGGTATCCCTGGGGCTTGATGGACTCACCTTCTGATGTTTCGTATCCAATCATCCGAAAATTGACGATGGCGGTTGTTCCGCCGGCGAATTCGGATTTCTGAACGCCGAAATCTTCGGTGAGGAATTGGTGGGAGACCATTTCTTTTTCTGCAATCTCGCCATGATAGTGTTGGATCACGTCGCTGAGGGTGCGCACCCACTCGCGGTAGTGCGGGTCCTTGAGAAGGTCCACAGTTGGGAAGAGCATGACGCTGTCCCCATTGACCAGGGTACGCAGGAATGCGGTAAGGTAGTTCTTGGGATCCGGATCGCCAAAATCTATCCAGTTTGGGCCAACAAACTGCTTGACGATGATTGCATCGTGATACACAAGCTGCCAGAAGGGAATCGGCAGCCCCACGGCGGGTGGGACGACAAGGTGGGTGGTGTCAAGGTTAGCCAGGGCATATTCCATGGCCATTTCTGAGTCCACCACAATTCCCAAGGATCGGATATAGGCCAGCAATTCGTTTCTATTGTCTGCGTCTTCTTCCCTGCGCATGGGATGGTTGGGATCATAACATTCATTCAGGGGCAGCCGGGTGATGACATCCAGATAGGTGCCATTGAAGGGCGCTTTTTCCATCAGTTTTGGGTAATTCCGCCTGGCAAATTTCATCATTGCAGGGCCACAATGGGTATATTCCGTTCCGCCGTTCCAATTCTTGAATTGCATGCGTTGATCATAGTTCTCCCCCATATTCCCGCGATGCGGATATCGGCGGACTCTGCCGCCATCCAGGACCATGTTGCCGGGATCAAAGGAAGGCGAATCGAGATAGGCGTGGATGAAGGTGTCGCCCATTGGGCCAACAAATCCAGCCTGGACGACATACGCCGCCAGAGCATTCAATTGGGTTTCTCCCCCGGCCTTTTCATTGATGGGGAAGATGTCCGGGTAGCGCATATCCATGCCACCTTCGTTTGACCCATAGCAAACAATCTGGGCCTTTTGCACCCCTAATTCATTTTTTAGGGTTCGCACACAGTCCTGAATCTCTGCAAAGGTGGATTCGATATTCTCATATCCGTCATACAAGGTCCCCCATAAATTGGGGGATTTATCCGGCGCAAACTTGTAATTGTTGCCATTGATGAAGACATAGCAGGGCGCGCCATACAGTTTGCGGACATCCGGGAGCTGGGCCGCTTTGTCTTCCAGGGAATGGAATTTTCCCTGAGCGATGGCATCCTGGCGATATGCTTTGGCGATGGCAACATAATCTGTTTGGGGCAGGAATTGATAGCGCATTTTCCTTGGGTATCCCAGATCGCCTTTTGACGGCCTCCAGGTTGGCCAGCAAGCGGAAATGCGCGGGAGGGTGGAATCCATTTCTGTTCCGCCGGGATTATAACAATTCATCACCTCCATATTGCAATCGTATGGGGTGTCCAGAATGGCCATCATCCCGGAGCTCTCGATGACAGAGGCAAACATGGGGATATTGTACCCATAGTAGTCCAGGCTGAAGCGGATGTCCATCCATTTCAAATGGCTGTCGTAGCGGCGCATGTGCCGCCCCTGGCCAGGGAAGATCAGTCCGCAGTTCCAGGGTACGAGGAGAAAAGCTTCCGCCAGCGCCTTGAACCAGCCGAACCGTACCGGGAATTGGATCTCCTGCAGGGTCCATTCTTCGGTGATGTTTTCCCATCCGGTAATCTCAACACACAATTCCGGTTGTTTTTCATTGAGATATACGGATGCCGTCAGCGAAACCAGGTCCACAAGAAAATGGGATGCGCTGTTGTCCACCAGGTCGGTGAAATGAAGCTTAAATCCATTTTTGTCCGGCAAAGGCGTCAGGGATTTTGTTTTTGCCTCAGAAAGCGAGCAGATGTGCCGGGTTCCTTTCAGCCGGTGGGTGACTGTCACCTCACCGACGGAATCCGTCCAGGGATCATGCAGCCACCATTGGCCGGAGTTTTTATCCTGCACATCGAACCAGAGCCGATGAGGATCAAATCGAATCAGGAGATGTTCATTTTCGATCGTTTCGTACCTGTCTGATACAGGGGGTATTTGTGATGTCATGTTGAGGTTCTCCGCTGGTTGTGTTTTAAGAGTTGAATAAAAATAAAACCAAATTATTCCAGATTTTCTGAGGATGGATGGTAGCGTTGTGCAAGCCTTCGGGGCATGTTCTATACATGCCCCGAAGGTAGGTGTAACACAGGGTTGTGAGATTACTCTTCAAGCTCTTCGATCAGTGGCACTGCAAAGGCCTCAAATTCGTCGTACATTTGCTCAGGGGTTGTGTTGCCATACCAGTAGTCAATCATCAACTCGTACCAGCGTTGTTCAAGCTCTTCGCGGGCTGGCATTGCGCCGCCGGCTTCCTGACGGTTGGTGATCAGTTCATTCCATTCCTGCTGCCACCATTCCCACTTGGCTTTTTCAGGATATTTCTCAACCAGGTCTGCATATTCCCAGTTGGTCACCGAGGGGATCGTACCGCGGGAGAGGACGCCTTGCGCGCTTGTGGCGATGGTGATGAAGTCGAAGGCTGCCTGTTTATGTTCGGAGTAGCTCATGACCGCCCAGGCGTTCGCGCCGGAATACCAGAAGGGGGATTCAGCATCGGCGTAGGGGCCGTAGGGCAGGGGCATGACATTCACGCCGGATTTGTCATCCAGGAAAAATTCCGTGGAATAGTTATCGGCGGCACCATTCAGCCACATCCCATGGCGGAGGAAAGCGATTTCGCCCAGGGCGAAGGCCTGTTCGGATTCCGCATAGCGCCACTCAAGAGCGGCTTCAGGAACATAAGGGAAGAGTTTGCCGATCCATTCAACGGCGTCAATCCAGGCTTCCTTGTTGCTGAAATCTGCCTGGTGGTCCAGGCCGTTGGCCAGGAAGAACCACATGGTGTTGTCGGTCACGGCATAGGGATCGCCCAGCATCAGGCCGAAGGGTTTGTCCATATCGGTTCCGGTGGCGACAGCATCCACAGCAGCTACCAGGTCTTCCAGACTCTGGATTGCGCTGATGTCCACGCCAACCTCATCCAACAGGTCCTTCCGGACGCCGAACATGTAGGGGAAGGTTGCTTCGGGCCAGGTGTAGATTTCGCCATCAACAATATGGTTGGAGGGTTCTTCGAGAATACCATTGCCCATGTGGATCAGTTGGAAGGCGGGCATCTGACCGTTGAAGGATTCTGCAACACCCAGGGATTCAAGGTAGGCGGTGGCCAGATCTTCCGTGTGGGCGACATCCAGCGGGGTCCCGGACATGGCATATGCTGCCATCTTTTCGTTCAATTCACCCCAGCCAGCCTGCTCATATTCAATGGTGGCGTTGGGATAAATCTTGTAAAATTCGCCATAGACGTAATCGAAGAAGTTGATGAAGTTGGGCGCTTCGGGATTGAAGGGGCACAGAATGTGGAAGGTGAATTCTTCTTCATTGACCTCTTTGGCGGCAATCCATTCCTCGTAAGTTTCAGCATCAAGGGGATTGATAGCTGTTTCTTCTGTCTCTTCAGG
>DAOTUG010000159.1:0-6220 GCA_034437335.1 Anaerolineaceae bacterium | reverse complement strand
GTCTCATAAAGCCGGAACTCCCATTCCTCAGCCGCCGCGATCTCCCGGGCCGCCGGGCTGTCCCCGTGCTGTTCCACGAAGGTCCCCAACCCCGCCTGCAGATCCATGAAAAGCTGGACAAAGAGGTGGTGATCCCTTATGGTATGAGTTGAAGTTTTGTAATGGGGAAAATTAATATTGATAAGTCTATCACCCGAGCCACACTCCAGTACGATGAATTACTCGAGGTAAGGAGAATGAAAACACATCCCCCCACCTTCTGTGCCCAACCAAGCAAACCCTCACCCCCTTTTGTCTTGCGATGCGGCCTTAACCAGTTGATCAATGATCGGACTGTCCGTGTTGATGGTCACCTGGTTCATGTCAAAGTCCATCCCAAAGCTGACATTCAGCGCATCAATAACGTTTTCGCGCCACGCATCCACAGCCTGCAGCACACCATCGCGTAATGAGCCAGCCCGCGCGCCTTCCGCCAGGATCTCTTCCAGGCTTTCTGACCAGAACATGTCTGAAGTCACGCTGATGATCTTTGTAGCCTCACGCAGATCCTCGCTGATTCCCTGTAAAAGGTCGGGCCCCAGCTTGCACAACGCATTGTAGAAATCCGTCCAGTTATACGGCCTATCCATTCCAATCCTCCTCTCAGCATCCCTTCTGCCCGGCTGATCTTTAACTTTTCCAAGGGATCAAGGGATGCTGTCCATCCTATCGCGGTTTTATCCGCTCATGAAGCTTTCTTTTCCAGAAGGGCCTGCTTCTCCTCCGCAGAGAGGAAGGCCGTCGCCACCGCGTTCATCTGGGCCTTACGGGTGTCCTCATCCGTCAGCCCGGCTGCCGGCGCAGCCACATTAAACTCATAGGGCAGATCCACCGCGCTGATCTCCGGGTCATCGGAGTTAATTGTCGCCAGCAGGCCGGCATCCAGCCAGGTCTTCAAGGGGTGCACTGCCAGGCTGGACACGGTGTTGGTATGCAGATTGCTGGTCAGGTTGGCTTCAATGCCAATCCGATTTTCCTTCATGTAATCCACCAGTTCCGGGTCATCCATGATCCGCACGGCATGACCGATGCGGTCCGCCCCCAGGTCCCGCAGGGCCTGCCAGACGCTCTCGGCCCCGGCCGATTCCCCCGCATGAACCGTGATGCCCCAGCCAACATCCCGGGCCCGTTTGAAGTGCGGTATGAACCAGGCCGCAGGGTAATTTGCCTCATCCCCAGCCAGATCCAGCCCCACAATGTCCTCCGGGTAGGTCAGCAAGGCTTCCAACTCCTGCATAGCGGTCTCAGGTCCATAGTGGCGGCTGAGGATACCCACCAGATTGGCCCGGATCCCGGGAACCTCCGCCAGGGCTTCCTGCACCCCCGCCACCACCGCCCCGACCACTCCGGTGGGGTCCAGACCGTGTGAGTCGGCCATGAACACGGGGCTGAAACGCAGCTCAATGTAATCAATCCCTTCCTCCCGGGCATCCAGCACATTCTCATAAGCCACCCTGCGGCAGGCGTCCAGATCCACCAACACCCCGGCCATCCAGCGGAATTTTTCAAAATAGGCCATGATATCCGGCTGCTGTTCCGTCACCTGGACATGGGGGCGCAACGCTTCCAGACTGTCAGCCGGAAGGGGCAAGCCGTGCTCACGTCCCAGATCCCAAATTGTTTCCAGACGGACATTGCCATCCAGATGGCGGTGCAAGTCTATTAACGGCAGATCAGCATGAATCATCCCAGGCTCCTCTTCTGATGGTGTTGGGATTCATTATAACCAGGATTGATCTGCCTGGGAGAGATTCGGTTGGACTCTCGGCTGTGCCTTGGAAGACGGCCCCCTCCTGCCGACGGGAACCGGGTGGAAGGTCAGGCTCTGAAGCCTTTTCAGGGAATCACCCACAAAAAGGGTGCGTTCAGCAAGATCGCCCCTTGATGCAGGCGTTATAATTCATTACAGGAACACATCATCCACAAAGGAAGGAGTTACCCGATGTCAACCGTTCATCGTTTCACAGGGGATCAAATCCAAGGCGAGTTCACATGGGAGGACATTGAACCCCGCGAATACAACAACGAGAATGTTCAGGGCGTCTTGAAGCACGTTCTGGTCGGTCCGCAGGATGGCGCTCCCAATTTCATCATCCGCTATTTTCATGTCCCCGTGGGGCAAAACACCGTCTACGACCAGCACCCCCATGAACACGGCGTCGTGATCCTCCACGGACAGGCTCGGGTGCAGATTAATGAGGATTTTTATGATTTGGGGCCCCTCGATTCCGTGTTCATCTCCGGCGACGATATCCACCAATTCACAAATATCGGCAGCACGCCGATGGGCTTCATCTGCGTGATCAAACGCAGGGAGTAGGCTCCATGCAAACCCTCCAGGCCGAACCTGTTTTCGCGGCCCAAAACGATCTGGGCGAAGGCCCCCTCTGGCACCCCCTTGAGATGCGGCTCTATTGGGTGGATATCACCGCAGGCAGACTTTTCCACAGCGATACCGCCTTGTCCAGCTTCACCCACCAAACCTTTGAGGGAACCCTGGGCGCAGTTGGTTTCACCCGGGGGGGCGGATTTCTCCTGGCCCTGGAAAGAGGGTTTGCCCTATGGGACCCCGGAAGGGAAACGCCCCACACGCTCTGGACACCCGTGCCGGACCGTCCGGGCCTCCGCCTCAATGATGGAAAAATAGATCCGGCCGGCCGCTTCTGGGCCGGAAGCATGGATGTCAAAAACCGGCAGGGCCATCTCTTCTGTTTGAACCCGGACGGCGCGCACCATGTGGTCCTCGACAACATCGGCATTTCCAACGGCCTGGGCTGGAGCCCAGACCGCACCACCATGATGTATACTGATTCCCTGCAACACACCATCTTTGCCTTCGACTATGATCTCTCCACAGGAGACATCGCAAACCGCCGTTCCCTGGTCCGGCTACCCAAAAACAGCCGGGACATTGTCCCCGATGGGCTGTGTGTGGATTCTGAAGGGTTTATCTGGAGCGCCCAATGGAACGGCGGCCAAGTCGTTCGCTATGATCCCCGGGGCAAACCCGTGCTGACGGTATCCGTCCCCGCGCAACGGCCCACATCGTGCTGCTTTGGCGGGGAAAACCTGGATATCCTCTTCATCACCAGCGCGCGAACCGGGCTCTCACCAGAAGAACTGTCCCGTCAACCCCACGCTGGGAGCGTCTTTGCCTGCCAAACCAACACCACCGGCCAACCTGCCGCCCTGTCCCCCCTTTCCCTAGAATAGAAAGAAGAAAATTATGCGCATCGGCGTCCTAACAGTGCTTTACAATCAGATGCCCATCACCCAGGTCCTTGATACAGTCAGACCACTGGGGATTCGGGCTGTGGAGATCGGCACGGGAGCCTATCCCGGAAATGCCCACCTGGATGTTGACCGGCTGCTGGAAGATGAGGCCGCGCGGGAGGCCTATCTTCAGGAAATCACAGACCGGGACATGCGCATCAGCGCCCTGAGCTGTCATGGCAACCCCATTCATCCGGACCCGGAAATCGCGCAACGAGCGGACGCCATCTATCGCAAGACCATCCGGCTGGCCGCGCTGATGCAGATCCCCGTTGTGAACACCTTTTCCGGCCTGCCGGCTGGATGCCCGGAAGACCGGATGCCCAACTGGGTCACCTGTCCCTGGCCGCCGCACTTTCTTGAAATCCTCCAATACCAGTGGGAAACAGTCGCCATCCCCTACTGGAGGGAGGCCGAAGCCTTTGCCCGGGATCACGGCATCAAGATTGGCATTGAAATCCATCCGGGGATGCTGGTGTACAATGTCGAAACCATGCTGCGCCTGCGGGAGGCCACTGGCCCCGCCATGGGCGCAAACTTTGACCCCAGCCACCTCTTCTGGAATGGGGTGGATCCTGTAGCTGCCATCCGGGCTCTGGGCGAAGCCGTCCACCATGTCCACGGCAAGGACTGCTACCTGGACGGGCAGAATATCGCCGTGAACGGCTGCAATGACCACAAGCCCTATGACCAGATCGCAAAGCGCGCCTGGACCTTCCGAACCATTGGATATGGCCACGATGTCAAGGTGTGGAAGGACATCATCAGCGCTCTGCGCCTGGTGGGTTATGACCATGTGATTTCCATCGAACACGAGGACGCCATGATGTCCATTGATGAGGGCCTGGCGAAGGCCGCCGCTGTTCTCCGAGAGGCCATCATCACAGAAGCGCCAGACGAAATGTATTGGGCCTGAGACCATGACCAAACCAAAAGGAATTCTCTGCATTGACATTGATGGAACCTTGATTGATGCGAATGAACGGGTTCATCCCAGAGACATCACCCGCCTGAAGGCCTTTCCGGAGGATCTCCAACCCATTTTCACCACGGGCAGAATTTTGCATTCAGCCAAGGGGGTTCTGCAGGAGAATGGGTTGTTTCCTGAGAAGCGGATGCCATGGCCCGGGGTCTTCATGAACGGCGGCGTGGCCTATTTGCCTGGGGAGGCGCTCTGCCTCTCGCATGCCTTTTCACAAGAACTTCGCCAGGACCTGATTGATCTGGCAAAGTCTTTTCCGGATTCGGATTTCACTTTCTTCACCGTGGATTCCGTCTTTCTGGTGAACCCCACCCCCTTTGGCAGGGACATTTCAGTCCGCCACCATCTGCAGGCCAGGGAAATCCTCCCCCAAGACCTGCCGGAAGACATCGTCAAGGTGATGATCCTGGATGAAAACCCGCAACGCTTGCAGGGGGTGGAGGTCCGATCCCGCTCCATCCGGGCCGAAACGGCCTATAGCCTCAACTACGCCCTGGAGATCAATCCCCTGAATATTAACAAGGCCAACACCCTGCGGACCCTGATCGCCGCCATGGGCCTGCAGGACATCCCCGTCTATTCCATTGGGGATGCCGAGAACGACCTTTCCATGTTTGAGATCGCAGCAGCCACATTCGCCCCGGATGATGCAGACCCGCGAATCACCTCCCGGGTGACCCGGGTGATCCAACGACAGGAAACCGGCCTGTTAGGGCCGGTATTTGATTTCCTGCACATCCTGGGCACAATTTAAGGGACTAGCCAAATCGCCCGGAGATATAATCCTCTGTCAGTTTCTTTTCAGGGTTGGTGAAAACCGTGGAGGTCGGACCGTATTCCACCAGATAACCAGCCCGATCCTGGTCCATATTGAAAAAAGCCGTGTGATCAGAAGCGCGGGCAGCCTGCTGCATATTGTGCGTGACGATCAGGATCGTGAAATCCTCCTTGAGTTCCTGGATCAAATCCTCAATCTTCAGCGTGGCGATGGGGTCCAGGGCTGATGCCGGCTCATCCATTAAAAGCACATCCGGCTGCACAGCCAGGGCCCGGGCAATGCACAAACGCTGCTGCTGCCCGCCGGAGAGCGCCAGGGCGGACTTGGAAAGAGTATCCTTGACCTCATCCCAGAGCACCGCCTGCCGTAAGCTGCGTTCGACAATTTCCTCCAGTTCTGCCATGGACTTCAGTCCGTGGGCCCGGGGACCATAGGCGATATTGTCAAAGATGGACTTGGGGAAGGGGTTCGGGCGCTGAAAAATCATCCCCACCGACTTGCGCAAATCCACAATATCAATTTTTTCAATTGCTTTGCCATCCTTCCTGATGACACCCCGGGTCCTGGTGTTCGGGATCAGGTCGTTCATCCGGTTGAACACCCGCAAAAAGGTGGACTTGCCGCAGCCGGAAGGCCCAATGATAGCCGTGATGGCGTGTTCCTCAATTTCGATATCAACATCCTTGATTGCCCGGAAATCGCCATAAAAGAATTCCAGGTTTTCGACAGCAAATTTGTAACGATTGTTTTCGTTGGCCATGATTCCTATTTCTTACCTGAAACCCGGGCCGTGAGACGCCGGGAGACGATGTTAATGGTCAGATTCAAGAAGATAATGGTGATGATGAGAATCGAAGCCGTACCCATGGCCTTGTCAAAGGCCCGGGTCTCCGAGGCCAGCATATACACATGCAGAGCCATCGAACGGCCGGAGTTCATGATGGATTTTGGCAGGTGATAGCTGCCGCCGAGGGTGACCCAGAAAATGGCCGTCTCTGCGATGATCCGTCCAACGCTCAGCACGACCCCGGTGACGATGCCGGGCATGGCGGTTGGGAGGACCACATTGAAAATCGTGTACCATTTTGTGGATCCCAGGGACAGGCTTCCCTCCCGATAGGAGCGCGGAACGGTCAGAAGGGCTTCCT
>DAOTUG010000158.1:0-8372 GCA_034437335.1 Anaerolineaceae bacterium | reverse complement strand
AATTCCCTTTGCGTCTCCAGCAATCACACGCATCAGGTTAACCGCTCAACAATGTGTCTGGCAGCTTGGATGTTGCCATAGGGCGTTGTGATTGGCAGCACACAGCCTGTTCCCAGGATCAAATATTTCCCCCCTGTCTGGTCATAAGCGTCCTGAGCTTCTTCTTGGATTAATTGCGGTGAGCCCAAAACGAAGCTCTCAATTCGGCTGATCCCTCCACACACGGTCCCTCCGAATTTTTTCTGCCCTTCTCCAAGGCTTGGTGAAGTCTCCCGATCATGCCAGTTCAATATTTGCACAGGATAATCGGCAATCTGATCAAAGTAGATGGCATCGCCATGAATGTGGGCCATGTTCAGCCAGAGGTTTTCGGCCTGCTTGAGAAGCGGAAGATCGTAAGCTCTCCCGAACTCCTGGTATTCACTTTCACTCAGAATTTTGGAGCTGGCATGCTGAATCGCAAAGAAAATCCCGTCAATTCCTTTCTGGGTGGCAGCTTCAAGAAATTTCTGGGTGCTTTCCAGAATGATTTTCAGTCCCTCGTGGAGGGCATCCGGATGTTCCCGGACGTGGACGGGGAGGTTTTCCGGGCCCACAAGATTCTTGGCCTGGGATAGAGGATTAAAGATGGTCTGAAGGAAGGGCGTCTGATTGGCAAAGGCCTTGTTCAAAGCCTCCAGGCAGGTCAATTGATCCTGAAGATGTCCCTGGTTTGGGTCAAGGACGCGTAGTTTTCCCCAATCCTCGGGGTGATGAATGACACGCTTTGTATAGTCTCGTGTGCCTTCGGGATTGCCACTCCAGGCGTCCTCAACTCCCCAATCCTTCAGACAAAAGGATGAGGTTGGCATGACTTTGATCAGATCAAAATCATACCGGTTTTGAAAAGCAATGGTTGCCGCAGCAAGGTGTTCCGGTTTCTGGTCATCTACGGGAAAGTGGTGCCATAGGGCGATTGGGGTTCGATCTGGTTTTTCGCCTCCAAGGGTGGTTTCAAGTCGTTCCCGATGGGAGATGTGCATTCCTTAATTCCTTTCCATGTTGTTCATTTTCATTTTTTCCTGATCCTGTTTCTTTTCTTCAGAAGCAACAGGGACATCCGCATACGTCCAATAGCGATTTGCAAAGAAATTCCATAGCATAACAATCAGGATGCTGATGCTGAGTGCAATATTCTGGCTAAAAACAAAATTTTCGAGGGGGAGAGACCACTTGAGACTCTCCAACAAACTCAGTATGCGTTGATTCAACCAGGATATCAAGGGTGTTCTGATGAGGATACCGATGATGTTAATGATGAAAAATTTCAGGAGCTGCCCGGCATATTTTGACTTTCTAGTCTCAGGATAGGTCCAGAATCGGTTCCAGATGAAATTATTTATAACAGCGCTGGTGAATGAGATCCCTTGTGCCCACACCAGGGGCATCTGAAAGACTAACCGCAGGAGATTGAGAATCCCAAAATCAACAATAGCTCCGGTGAAACCAACAAAAGCAAACTTGAGAAAACGTGTCCTTTCTTTCTTGTTTGTCAGCAGGTTCATAATCCCATTTTTTCCTTGAAATATGGAATTGTTCTTCGAATTCCCTCCCGCAGGTTGACCTGCGGTTCCCAGCCCAGGATCCTGCGGGCTCTAGTGATGTCCGGTTGGCGACGTTGGGGGTCATTGCCAAGGCGCTCTACCCTCATGGATACGGTGCCGGCCTCGTTCCCTGTGATTTCATTGATGATCTCCGCAAAATTACGAATGGATGTCTCCTGAGGGTTACCAATATTGACCGGCTCATGGTACTCGCTTTTCATGAGGAGATAAATTCCCTCGATTGTGTCTTTGACATAACTGAAGCTTCGGGTTTGTGAGCCATCGCCATAAATGGTCAGGGATTTCCCCAAAAGCGCCTGTTGAATGAAATTTGGCACAACCCGCCCATCATCCAGGCGCATACGCGGGCCGTAGGTATTAAAAATTCTCACAATCCTGGTGTCAATATCATGGAAACGGTGATAGGCCATCGTGAGGGCCTCACCGAACCGTTTGGCTTCATCATAGACTGAACGAGCGCCTATTGGATCCACGTTTCCCCGATAGGATTCCTTTTGAGGATGCTCTAGCGGATCGCCATAAATTTCGCTTGTTGAGGCAAGCAGGAATTTTGCATCATATGCCCGGGCAACCCCCAGGGTGTTATGGGTCCCCAGTGCGCCTGCCTTCATTGTCTGAATGGGCAAATTGGGATATCCCAGAGGTGAAGCGGGGTTTGGACTGGCTGGCGAGGCGAAATGCACCACATAGTCAATTTGACCGGGAACAAAGATGAAATTGGACACATCGTGCCGGATGAAATGGAAGTCAGGGTTTCCGGCCAGGTGAGCCAGATTTTCTTTGTTGCCAGTGATGAAATTATCCAAGCCAATCACTTTGTGCCCGTCTGCAAGCAGACGATCTGTCAGATGAGACCCAAGAAAGCCCGCTGCCCCTGTCAATAATACACGCATTGATTTTCTCCTTTGTTACCAATCCAATTTGCTGGTCAAACCATCCCCGGTGATTTGATGGGCTGACCCGTTGATGAGATCGAAAATCCAAAGGTTTCCTTGGTAGATGAAACCAATGGCCGCCTGTTGCGATTCAACTGGCTCGTTCCATTGTACCTGTTGGGGTGACAATCCGGGGGATCCTTCGTCCGGAAAAAGGCGTGTTTTGTTAGAACCGTCAGCGTCCATGATAACCAGGTAATATCGGCTATCATCACTGTCCTCAGGAAAGATGGCCTGCAAATATGCAATTTTGTTGTTACAGCTTGTCGGGACTGATTTCGGAGCTGCGGACGGATAGGCGAACATCCCGCTGTTGTTCACAATGTCTATCTGTAAATTTTCTTCCAGTATCAGGGCAGAGAGATTGAACTGCACGGAATCCTCCGGGTTTTCGAGATTCTTCTCTGCCGGATGGGTGCTTACAAGGAGGATTTCTCCCGCCTGGTCCCAGCTAATTCCCGGAATCCATGACCAGTCCTCCCGCGTGTTGTAGGGTGTGATTTCCAAAAGGGTGGTCAGAGTTTGGATTTCAAAATCAATAATTCCCACGGCATCGGGCCGAGTGAAGGCCAGTTCCCCCGTCGGCGACCATTGGAAATCCGTTCCCCACCATCCATATAACCCGCCGGCATTGCTCTCAAGGATAATTTCTTCTTCAATTGTTTTTTCCTGGGGATCAAAGGAAAGGAGCACCAAATCATTGTTCGCCTGCCATCCAGGGGCAGTTTCCCTTGGTTCGACTGTGGAATAGGCAAGCCGATGTTCCTCCAGTGGATGCCAATCGGCGAAATGGATGATGTTTCGAGCCCCAAGGTCAATGTTGATTGGATTATCTGGGTCCAGGTTAGTGACCCACAGGGTATTGATCGTTTCTTCATCCTCTGTTTCAGCTCTGGTATAAAGAAGCCAATTCTTATCGGGGGAAAGGGAAAATATCCTTCCATCCAGGTCCCCTGTGGTGATGATGGGGATCCGGTTTTCTGTGGTATCCCGCATAATCCAGGCATTCCCTCCAGATAAATAGGCCAGGGGTTCTGGCAAAATGATGGCCTGCAATGGAGATTGAACGCCAATCATCGTAATTTCAGGTTTTGGCTCCTGGATGATCGTTGTTTCAAAGATGGTTTTGGATACCTCCACACCATCTTCATAGGTGTGACGGTAGGTGGTCTCCTGAATGCCATTTTCACCTGCCTGAACAAGACGAGTCTCTCCTTCAGGAAGCGATTCATTGCGGATTGTTTGCTGTGCGTAGGGGATGATTATTTCTTCAACAGTGAAAGATTCGGTTACCCGGATAACTTTGATAGTGATTCCGGGTTCTCGGATAAATGTATTGATATCAGGGATGACCTTGTCCTGGGCTGAAAGTGAAATTCCAGCCTCTTCCAAGAGGGTCCCCACTTTGGTATCAGGATCTATGGTATACGCGCTTTCCTGTCCGTCTACAATGATGACACCTTCCAGCAAAACCTCTTCTGGTTTTTGGGCTTCACAAGCAATTAATATCAAGCCTGAGCTTAAAACAACGCATACTATCAGTGCAATTTTTTTTATCAGAGCATTCATCCTATCATCATTGGCTGATACCTGGGGGTGTGGAACCGATATAGAGTATAATCAACAAGCTTTAAACAGAATAATTATAGCATGTGAACCTATGAAAACGAACAATTATAATCTTGGCAACCTTGAAAAATTAGAAGCCTTGCTGTTTGTGTCATCCGGCCTGGTCAGCGTTTACCAGCTCTCTCAGGTATTTGATATGACAGAAAGCGAAGTGGATGCACTTCTGGCTGATCTGGAAGAACATTATAAAATGGGCGGACATGGATTGCGCCTGATGCGAGTCAAATCGCGAGTGCAATTGACAACCGCCCCGCACCTCAGTGAAACCATTGAACGCTTTTTGGGATTGGAAGCCAGAAGTACCCTTTCTCAGGCGGCATTGGAAGCGCTGGCGATTGTCGCATATAAACAACCTGTAACGCGTCCAGAAGTGGACGCAGTCCGCGGTGTGAACAGTGACGCTGTCTTGCGCACGTTGCTTTCCAAGGGTTTGATCGAAGAGTTGGGTCGAGCTGAAACACCTGGTCGTCCCATTCTTTATGGAACGACCCCCGAATTTCTGCAGCACTTTGGGTTGACCAGTTTGGAGGCCTTACCCTATATTGACTTTGACTCATTGGAAAATGATATAAATCATCATCAATCGAAGGAAGTTCTTAAATCCTGATGACAGAAGAAAGAGTACAGAAGATTTTATCCAAGGCTGGATATGGTTCCCGTCGCGGCTGCGAGAAGTTGATCGAAGCCGGACGTGTCACAGTCAACGGCAGGGTCATTTCCCTGGGTGATAAAGCAGATCTGGGGTCAGATGAGATCAGGCTGGATGGTGTTCCTATCAATAAGATAGAAAAAAAGGTGTATATCGCTGTTAACAAACCGCGCAATATACTATCGCACCATGCACCTGACGACCCCCGCCCCACAGTTCTTGATCTGGTTCCCGATCAGCGCCATCTTTATCCTGTTGGCCGTTTGGATTTTGATAGTGAGGGGTTGGTTCTCTTGACGAACGATGGAGAGCTGGCCAATCTGCTTACCCATCCCCGCTACGAACACGACAAAACCTACGAGGTGTTGGTCACACGGCGGCCAGATGAAGAACAGTTGGCGATCTGGCGCAGAGGGGTTGTCCTGGAGGATGGATATCGGACCCTTCCTGCGGAAGTGACTATTAAGAAATTTACCAAAAATGGGGCGTGGCTGGAAGTTGTTCTGCGCGAAGGAAAGAACAGGCAGATCCGCAGGACAGGTCTCCGAATTGGATTACCAGTCCGACAGATCCGCCGTATCCGGATTGGACCCCTAGAATTAGGGAAACTCCAACCCGGACATCACCGTTACCTTAAACCCCATGAAGTGGAAGCCCTCCGATTATATGCCAGATTATCCTGAGGGCTGGGGGTTAATCTCCGCCAAGAATCTTGTTAATCTCCTGGAGGGATTCATCCGGGAGATCTTCTTTTTTGCGGTCGTGCTTGCGGATGGTCCTTCTTAGGGCATCCACCTCGACTATCGGCGAGGGGGCGTCTTCTGTATTCCCAATGGTTGCCTTGGGATGGAGAGAAACCAGAATGCCTTGAATTTCAGGGATTTCTTCTTCATCAAGATGTTCATTCAGGGTTTTGAGAATCTCTTTGCTATTGGCCTGCACGTCCAGTTCAGGGCGGCCGATGTTTTCCTGACCGAAGAGCTTCATCAGGAAGCCTCCCCCACGCTGCTTCCAGCGTTTGTCATAGTATAACTCACCGCTGGCGTATACCGGAACAGGGATCCAACACCCACCCGGCCCAACAAGAAGCATGGGAACGGGGGCAGAATACACATAAAATGTGTAATCATTGCCAAGTTTTTCTAGGTTTTCTGAAATCACCTCATCAAAACGAGGTGTTCTGGCAAACCGAGTCACAAAGTATGTGCTGACCTGGGAGACAATAAACCCGACAATCAGAGCCCCAAAGGAGATGAGGGTTTTTTGTGGTGTGGGGTTAATATTCAATACCAAACCGACACCCAGAATGGCAATTCCAGCGATAGTGGCGATATTGCCAATGGTTTTGTTTCTTTTGATCAATTTTTGGTTAATAACGAGTTTCATGTTTTCCTTTTTACCTATTGAAGACTTTCTTGGATTGCTCTTCGCAGAGCCGGCAGGAGATCATTGTCCACGGCCTGTTTTGCAGCCCCAACTGCGCTGACCATGGCCCGTGCGTCGGATCGGCCATGTCCAACGAACACCAGGCCATCAATGCCCAGAAGGGGTGCGGCGCCGATTTCTCCGGGGTCCAGCATCTTTTTGATCTTCTTAAAGGCGGGTCTTGCCAGGAAAGCGCCCAATTGGGTACGAGGCGTAGACAGCAATTCTTCTTTGATGATGCTCTGGATTAAGTTGGCAACCGCTTCGGTTGATTTCAACAGAACATTGCCTGTGAATCCGTCCGTAACAACCACATCAGCTTCTCCTCCAAATAGCTCTTTCCCTTCGACATTGCCAATGAAGTTCAGTTTATTAGTCGCTTCCAGCAGGGGATAGGTGTTGCGGACAAGATTATTTCCTTTGCCCTCCTCTTCACCATTGGAGAGGAGTCCGACCCGAGGTGTATTTTTTCCCAGCATGCTCTTCGCATAGATAGACCCCATGATGGCGAATTGGACCAGGAAGTCCGGCCGGCATTCCGCATTTGCACCGATGTCTAGGACGACAGCTTGGCCATTCCTGACCGGGAAGATGGCGCAAAGACAGGGCCGGATAACGCCTTTGATGTCGCGCAGAACTTTTCGGGCGAAATACAGGGCCATTCCTGTATTGCCTGCGGTCACAAAGGCAGTGGCCTCGCCGGATTTGACCAGTTCCATGCCGACTCGCATAGTATTCTTTTTCTTGGCGCGCACATCTTCGATGTGATCGCTCATTTCCAGGGTTTCCGGTGCATGGATTATGTGGACCCTGGATTTTTCCCCTTCAATCCGGTCCAGTTTATCCTTCAATACCGCTTCGTCGCCAACCAGAAGGATCTCTTCGTCAAATTTTTTGGCGGCAATGACAGAAGCCTGGACTTCTGGATCCGGGCGATTATCACTTCCCATTGCATCGAGAACAATGCTCATACTTATGCTCCTTATAATCAAATTATTCGCTTGACAACGTGCCTAAGCAGGATATAATTACACTGCTCAAGCGCTGGTGCTGGAACTGGCAGACAGGCGTGGTTGAGGGCCACGTGCCGATAAGGCGTGGGGGTTCGACTCCCCCCCAGCGCATCACAAGCACAGCAATTTCTTGCCTGTGCTTGTTGCTTTTTTTAAGGGCCCACATTAGGGGAACTCCTCCTCCAGCCAGGTCTGTGGGTTGATGGGGGTGTTCAGGATCCGGATCTCAAAATGCAGGTGTGGTCCCGTGGAGCGGCCTGTATTCCCAACTAATCCCAAAACATCTCCCGATTGCACAAAATCCCCGGGTTGGACATTGATTTCTGAAAGATGCCAGTAGCCCGAATAGACCCCCCATCCGTGATTAATGATGACGGATTTTCCGCGAATGATCAAATCGTCTGCCAGGACCACCTCGCCGGCCGCAGCGGCGTAGATATTCAGATTCTGCGCACACACGCCATAATCCACGCCCGTGTGATAATAATATAAGGCGCCATCGTTGTAACTGCGGCGTTGTCCAAAATATCCCATTACACAGGGCTCATCAATGGGATATTGGAATTGATCCTGCCAATATCGTTCAGAAGTCACCTGGGAATAGATGGCCTCAACAATTTCATCTTCTGTGGCGATGGTTTCCGGGTCCACATAGATCGGATCAACATAGATCACAGGATCGGTTCCATAAAGGCCAGGTGCAACCAACACAAGCTGCTCAAAACTGCTTGTTTCGCCTTTGGCGTTTGTCGCATTGAGCCTTAATGAGACCGGTCCGGTTTCTGCCAGCGCGTGAATGCCATAGAAGCCATACACCTGACCAGATTCTTCCTCAAAAAAAGCAACAGAATCGCCATTGAGTTCCCCTGAAAAGGTGAGATTCTGATGTGATATCAGATGTATCTTTACTGTTTCGCCCTGGACCACAGGCAGCGGATCCACTGAAATTCCTGAGACGCCGGGGAGGGGTGATGTGGGTTCAGAATTCTCTTGCGGATCTCCAAACAGAACATCACCTGGAACGATATCCCAGGTTGCATGGAGTTGGTTATCGTTGACAAGTTCCCAGGGTGAAAGGCCGGTTTTTATGGCGGTTTCCAACAGAGAGTCGCCTGAC
>DAOTUG010000157.1:0-13172 GCA_034437335.1 Anaerolineaceae bacterium | reverse complement strand
CGGCTGTCTCAGGATGGAGGGTAGCCCAACAGCCTGTCACCACCACAGCACCAGCGCCTTCTCGCTGCGCGCGGCGGATCTTCTTCCGGGAGTCGGCCGCTGCTTTGGCCGTCACCGCACAGGTATTGACAATCGCCAGATCCGCTTCCGCCGCGTCTGCAACGATCGTATGTCCCAGGGCGCGAAAATAATTGGCGAAGCTCTCAATTTCGCTCTGGTTCAAGCGGCATCCAATCACATCCAGGGTTATCTTCATCTCGGAGCTGTTTATGGTTTGACCACAATGAAATCATCAAAATAGATATCAACCCCCGGCTCCAAAAAACTGCCGGCAATCAAACCCACATCCCCCTGGGGAAAGGTCCCATCCTGAACCTGAAGGAGTTTGACCCCATTCACAATCAGAACAAGCTGGTCTCCCTGGCAGACAGCCTGAATCTCATTGTCCGCCTCACCGCGCCTGATCACTTCATTAAAATCCATATGTTCCTGACCGATCAGAGATTGACTCCCATTTTCCGACTTGAAAATCCCATAATAACCATCCGACCCAATCACCAGAGCATAGAAGTTCCTGCTGTCCTGATATCGGCAGAGAATTCCAAAGAGGTTATTCTCCGGTCCGGCCTGTTTGATCGCCCGGGTGAAGACCAGGGTGTCCTGAAAATGCAAACCGGGAACGCTCCAGAAATGATAGAAGGGCACATCCACCCACAGCCGGAAGCGTCCCTGATCATACCCGGCAAAACTGACCGCATCCGCATGGGTGGACCATCCTCCACTCTCCGATGAAAAATCGTCCCGGAACAGCACCGGGGTATCGGCGATCCAGGGCAGAGTATCCGCGGTCAGTGACTGGGAAGAACAGGCCCCCAACACGGCAAGGCAGGCAAGAAACAATACAGACAGGAGTACTTTTTTCATCATAGCAACCTCATCATGACTACCTTCCAATCATAACCCAGGCCGGCCGGCATTTCAATGAAAACCATCCGAAAGACAAAGCGTTCTGTTCGATCCAGGCAGGAAGGAAAAAACCGGCACAAATGTGCCGGCTAAAAACGAGATTCGGTGAAAAAGCGATGGTATCCATGAGCGTGAAGATGAAGAAAAGTGTCGGACAATTCTTATACTGCGCTTCATTCTCGTTATTTACTGTTTATACAAAATAACACCCGCTTTCGCCGGGCGTTATCAAGCCGTGGTTGGGCTTGCCTTCGCACAATGCTCTCTGGGGCAAGACCAACGACCCCGCCGTGCCGTGTGCCGCTGAGTTTTGAACCTGCTAAAGCAGGTTTGGCCGTACCCGCCAGATCCGCCTTGACTCAGGTCTATCGCGTCACTGAACGGAGATTGAGCCGATATTAATAGGTGTTGGCCCAAAACTGGTATGCTGCATCACGAACACAGCAGGGTATTGTTTTTATACCATAAAAGATGGCCATTGACCAGCGAAAAATTGTTAAAAGCGTCCGTGGTGACCCTGCTGTGAACCCTAAGATAGCCACTGTGTGGTAGGCTTTTAATGTTCTTAAAAAAATCTTCATGGAAAGAGAATGATGATCCGATCCTTTATTGCCGTGGATTTCCCAGAGACAATTGTGAAAAGGCTGGCGGAGATTACCCAGTATCTCCAAACCCAAACGCCCCCGGGTGCATTGCGGTGGGTCGCGGTGAAAAACCTGCATCTGACCCTCAACTTCCTGGGAGATGTTCCAAAAAATAAAATGGAAAACATCAAAACCTGCATCCATGAGACAACCCGCCCCTTTGCCCCCTTCGAAATTTCCATTGAAGGACTGGGGATGTTTCCCAATGCAAAAAGGCCGAGGGTCATCTGGTTGGGAGTTGTCCATGATAGCTCCCTTCTGGCGCTGCATGACGCCTTGGAACAGAACCTTGCGCCCCTGGGAATTAAACCTGAGAAACGCGCCTATGACCCCCACCTGACCGTCGCCAGGGTATCCAGAAGAGCAGAAAATCAAACCGTGAAGGAAATCGGGCAGACCCTGTCCCAATTCCGGGTTAAATCCTTGGGGCCCATCCGGGTTGATCAGATCCAGCTTTACCAGAGTGATCTGACCCCAAAGGGTCCAATCTACACCCGTTTGCTGTCCGCCCCCTTGAATGCAGTATAATGAAACCAATCTACGCAGAACAACCCGAGTTAGAAGAGGTGACATCTGGAAGCTTTACAACTGGCAAGAGAAATTGCGAATATCCTTGAAGGCAAAAAGGGGGAAGATATCCTTGTGATGGACTTGAAAGGAATCGCATCCTTCACCGATTATTTTGTTATCGCAAATGGCACCAGCAGCCGCATGCTGCAAAGCCTCTCCACATCCGTGTTCCGGGAAATCAAAACCAAATTCCACAAAACCTGTCAGCCTGAAGGCGAGTCGGATGCCGGCTGGATCGTCCTGGATTACGGCGATGTTGTGGTCCACCTGTTTTCACCGCAGCAGCGGGACTATTACCAGCTTGAAACCCTGTGGGCTGAGGGAAAAACCATTCTGCGATTAATGTGATGATCCCCAGGACCCGCGGAAGAAACAGCCCATGAAAAACCTCCAATGGTCCCTCCTTCTATCCCTCCTGCTCCTCGGGGGTTTGATACTCATCGCCTGCACCCGGCAAACCGAACCCGCGCCAACCCCCTCCCCGACTTATGAAGAAATCGGGGCGCTTTTTTCCAACTCCAGCGCCTGTTCGGGCTGTCATAACAACCAACCGATCCAGGATACAGAGCGCACTGCCTCCCTGTCCGAGGAATGGGCCACTTCGCTGATGGCCGCCTCGGCCCTGGATCCCTACTTTCTGGCCAGCGTCAGCAAGGAAAGTCTGCTATATCCCGAGCAGGCCTTCGTCATTGAAGACACCTGCGCTACCTGCCACATGCCCATGGCCCGTACGGAAGATGTCCTATTACGTGACCAATCCGGGGCAATCTTAGACCGGGGATACCTGCACAATGAACATCCCCTCCACGATCTTGCCATGAATGGGGTTTCCTGTGCCATCTGCCATCAGATTGAAAATGTCAACCTGAACAACGAATTTTCTTTCACCGGCATGTATGTAATTGATCCCGACGTCCCTCAAAATGCGAAACCAGCCTACGGCCCCTATCCGGTGGAAGAATCCCTGGCCGACTATATGCGTTTTTCCAGCAATTACGCGCCGATCAAATCATCCCACATTCAAACACCCGAATTGTGCGCCACCTGCCATACCCTCTTTACCACACCCATCACCCCGGACGGGGGACGGAGCTCAGAGACCTTCCCGGAACAGGTCCCGTACCTGGAATGGGAAGCCAGCAGCTTCAATCCGGGAACCACATGCCAGGATTGTCACATGCCTGAATTGACAAATCCGGTCCAGTTGAGCAATACAGGCGGCCCCTTTCGGAGCGGATACTCCACCCACAGCTTCACCAGCGCCAACACCTTCATGCTGACCATCCTGCAATCCTTCAACGACGCCCTGACTCCGCAGGCTTCCCCTGATCACTATGCGCAAGCCCTCCTGGACACTCAGGCCTTTCTGGCAGAGAATGTTTTGGGGCTGCATGTGACGGGAAATATCAATGAAGACAAGCAACTTTTTGTGACGGTCCAGATCACATCCCAGGTTGGCCATAAGTTCCCGTCTGGCTATCCCTCCCGGAGAGCTTGGCTGCACCTTAAGGCGATTGATGTGCATGGAAATGTGGTGTTCGAGTCGGGGGAATATGAGTCAAACGGCTTTATCCCCGACAATGCCAACGACAGGAATCCCACAGCCTTTGAACCCCACTATGAAGTGATCACAAAGGAAGATCAAGTCCAGATTTACGAAGCCATCATGACAGGACTGGACCAGATCGTCACAACCGACCTTCTGGGTGCGGCTGCCTATGTCAAAGACAACCGGCTCCTGCCAGAGGGGTTTGACAAAACCCGGGTCTTTGAAGCGGTAGCCGTCCAGGGGCAGGCCCTTGGGGATCCCGATTTTGCCGGCGGCGGGGACACGATCCGCTACCAAATCCCCATGACAGAATGGGACGGACCGGTGACCATCCGGGTTGCGATGCTTTTTCAACCAGTCGGTTTCCGGTGGATTGAAAATTTTCGCCCCTTCAACACCCCCCTGATCGCACAATTTCTTTCCTTTGCGGATGCCGCAGGCGTCGCTCCGGCCCTGATTTACGAAGAAACCATCCAGATATCCCCCGCCCCCTGAAGTGCGCCCTGTGAGCGCCAGGTTCATCAATAGGGAACCCCCGAGAAAAAATCAGCCTTCTGGGTTCCTCATTTGACAACTTTCATTGCTCTTCGCATTTAATCCAGTTGTTCGATATAGGACAGAACCTGCCAGATCTCTTCTTCCGAGAGAACCGACATGAAGGCCGGCATCGCAGATTCGACAGGATTGCCCTCGCCTCCCTCTGCGATGCGCCAATAGAGATAATCGTCATCGTGCATGTCAAAGGAACGGATCAGATTGGACGGCGGCGGGTTCAGCCCGTTCACGCTCCCCTCCCCCCGGGCCTCTTCTCCATGGCAGCGGACACATCGGTTTTCATAGATGGTCTGTCCGGCGGCCACTGCAGCGGAATCGCTGGAATAGGGATTCTCCTTCCCGGCGTATGCATCCGGGACAGCCGCGCCGGGAGCGCCCCTCTGACAAGCGACAAGGATGCCCATTGCCAGACCGATCAGCATGGTGATGAATAGGAATTTCTTCATTCGATTACCTCCTCCAGCACTTCCTGACTGTGTTCCTCGGGCTTGACATTTGCAAACACCCGCTTGATGGTCCCATCCGGACCAATCACAAATGTGGTCCGAAAGACCCCCTCATATTCCCGGCCAAAACTTTTCTTTCGCCCCCAAACGCCGTATGCCTCGCAAACCGCATGATCTGGATCAGCGAGGAGCGTGAAGGGAAGATCATATTTCTGAACAAATTTTTTATGAGATTTCTCAGAATCCGGGCTGATCCCAATGATTTCCACACCAGCCTTTCGGAAATCAGCGTAGGCATCCCGGAAACTGCAGGCTTCTTTGGTGCAGCCTGGCGTGTCATCCTTGGGATAAAAATACAACACAATCGTCTCGCCGTGATAGTCGGAAAGCGTATGGATCTGGCCCTCCTGATCCGCCAATTCAAAGGCGGGTGCCGGTTTTCCTGCCTCAAGAACCATGATATATCTCCTGTCTGGATTGGAATGGTTACTTAATTATAGGTCCGGCCGGGGTGCAAGGCAAATTTATCGGATCCAGAAAGCAAACCCCAACAGATACATGGGAATCAGAAAAACCGACCCGGCGGCAAACTGCATGATGGCCCATAAAGGCTTACCTCCTCGCCGGACACGTTCCATCAACCAGATCTCCAGCAACCCGATCGGAAACGTCAAAAAGACAGGCCAAAGGAGAAACCAGGGAAAGCCCAGCAGTCCCACCAGGGCCAGGATCAGAAAGCCCACCAGAATCAAGGCATTATGCAACACCATAGCCTTCTCCCACCCCAAACTGGTGGCCACAGTAATTCGTTCAGCGGTCTGATCCTCCCCAAAGGATTTCAGGTCGGACAGGATGCGATAGGCGATGTAGAAAGGCACCAGCCCAACAACCACCATCGTGAGAAAACGATGGTGATCCATCGTCTGGAGGAAAAAGGCGATGGCCGGGGGGAAGATCACCACAAGGACCGTTTCAAAAAGCAAACGATAAGGCGCCAGGTTTGTCCAGAGTCTTGTAAAATAAAAGATTGCGCAAACCAGAACAAAACCGAAAATGAGCACTGTCAGACCCTGCCATAAAGTCCCTCCCACCATCCAGGATACAAAAATAGCCATTGCGGAGGTGACAAGGGTGGCTGCTGTCAGGGCCAGCATCCACCGGGTCCTGCGGAGAGACGCCTGGGTCAGACCTTCCGGCCATTTCTTCCGATCATTCCAGGACGCCAAAAGATCCAGATAGCGAAAAGCAAGATACCAGAGGAACAAAAACAGCCCCCCCGGGAGGAAAACAGACCAATCCCCCATGGATTCGACATACTGGACAAGACCCGCTCCCAGAGCGTAGGTCGCCAAAAGACTGAACAGCGGAAACGGCTTGATGGGAATGAGAAGGACCTTAAAATTCATCGTAACTCCCGTGGTCTGGAGCGCAGTGGAGGAAAGACCCCTTTATATTGACCCGACAGGGCCGCATCGGATTGGACGAACAGAAATGTGTGCTTTTCAGAATAAAGCTGCCAAATTTCTGATTGGCAGAACGGGGCAGGGCAGTGAACCCAACCAGCACAGCATTCATTGAATAATTGTAGCCGGATGGTATAATGGTTTCAAGTCACAGCCCTTTTTAATGTCTATGCGAAAATCCATTCTCCTATCCCCCTTGCTTTCCCTGCTGCTGGCAGCCAGTCTCTTTGCCAGCGTTTCCTCTTTCCGCGCCCCCACCGCCGGGTTGATCCTGTCCTCCCCGGGTAGTTGCCCCTCCGGAGGCTGCGCCGCGGGACAGCGCATTAACTTCCTGGTGGAGTTTCCCCTTCTGGCGGACTACCCTTCTGGAGACAACACCCAGGTCTGTATATACGGCCCTGAGGACGGTCAATCCGGTTCTGGATCCACCCCCTGGGCAGATGCAGCCCGGGCCCAGGTCTATTCCCCCGGGCGATTTACCGGGACAACCTATACCTCCGGAGAGACCGGTTCCCTATGTACAAACAACACCAATTCCGGGGATATCTGGATCACCGGGGCCTACGGCACCAATCCCAATCCAACAGACGAACAAATCGAATTTGTCCTCAACATCCACAAACAAAGTGATCAAGACGGGACCATCACCGTCAAGATCTTCCAGAGGGATTCCGGCGGCAGCAGTTGGAGCGAAACAGACGCCTTCACCCAAACCATCCCTGTCGCCCCCCGAACATCCACCGTCTTTGTCGCCCGGGAAACCGCAGCCTGCGAAAACTTCACCCCCTGCTATGTGAATTCCGGGGATGACGGCCCCGACGGGCAGGGAACGGGCCTTCGGGATGCCATTCTGGCCCTGGAACCGGATGCAAAGGTCTGGATCCTCAGCGATTACGCCATCAAGTCCCACGCCGTGACCATTGACCAGCCCCTGATCATCGCAGGCTACGAGACTGCGCTGATCACCTATCTCGGCAGCACTTGCAACGCACCCATGCTGTCCATTACCGCCGGTGCCACCCTGCAGAATCTGACCCTCAATGACGGGAACTGCGATGCCGCCAATTCCCGCACCCTGGTGGAGGTTGACAGCCCCGCCCATGTGACCCTCAAACACAACACCCTCATGTATGGCCAGGAAGGGGTGCTCGTGAAGGACAACGCCGGGAATGTGACCATCACCGCCAGTCAGATCGCCAACAACCTGGACTATGCTGTCCTTCGGGAACCGGGAAATAGCGGGGGAAATGTGATCCTCACAGCCAACAACATTATCAATAACCGCAGCGGCTATCAGGTGAACTGCAATTACCACGGTTCCGCAGACCACAACTTTTGGGGGGAAGGCCGGCTGGCCTCCAACAGCGCAATGAACTGCATCACCGTCAACGGAAAGATGCTGGGCGCGCCCATTCTCCTCTCAAACGACGGCGCAGGGGTGGAGGCCATCCGAACCACGGTCACAGGAAGTAAAACCTACCACTTCAATGGGCAGATCAGCCTTCACCATACTGTCGGCAGTGATTATGATGTTTATCTTGTCAATCATGGCGCTGGCACAGATGACAACATCCCCTTCCTGGATACTGGCGCCGGCCACTTGGAAGCCTGCTCCAATTTTTATGATGTCTTTCTGGCTGAAGGCGCAGCGGCCTCGGATCTGATCCTTTCCCTAAAATATGATCGGAACAGCGCGTGTGTTGACCGAATTGAATCAGCCGCCTATTGTGCAGGGGGCGCCAGCGCAGACTATCCCCTGTGGTGGTTCGATCCAGCCGGGGCGGTGACCGATCAATGGGACCGAACCGGTCAGGCCCCCCAGGGAGCCGGAGCGGGCGGCGCATCCGGCCAGACCACCACCTGCCAGATGAACATAAACGAAATCAGTGTGACCATTGACAACACAGGAAGACCCGGACTGTCCACAGACCTGAATTACACACCCTTCGCAGCCGGGTTGCCCATTTCACCGGGTGTGACCCTCACCCAGTTCACGGCTGTTTTTGATGTCACTGAAAACGATCTGCGCTGGATCACGAGCAGAGAAACCGGCGTGGCTGGTTTTCATCTCCTGCGCGCCGAGGCCGAAACTGGCCCCTACGTCCGGATCACCCCTCGAATCGAAGCCATTGGCGACACCAGTATTGGAGGAATTTATAATCACACCGACACCGACATCGAATTCACCCGGACTTATTTCTACAAATTGGAAGTGGTAGACGACCAGGGAAACACCATCCAGATCCACGGTCCGGTCTCTGTGCTGACATCCACCGCCACACCTACCCCAACCCTGACCCACACGCCAACCCTCACCCGCACAGCGACCATCACCCCCACGCCTCGCAACACCCGCACAGCCACGCCCTACTATTACCGATCCCCCACCTCCTATTACCGCCCCGCCACTTCCACCCCCCGCACCGGCCCAACCCAGGTGCGCACTTATGGCGCAACGGAGACCCCGGACAGCACCCGGCGGACTGCCACCACCACCCCAACAGGACCCACCCCAACCGGGAAAACCCCCACACCCAGGGAGACCGGAACAGAAGATCCTGAATCCGCCTATCCGGTGAAAACCTCCCCCACAGATTTCTTTGAAACCTCCCAGGCTGGAGAAGAATCCAGTGAGGAGGAAGAAAAGGGCGGCCGCAGCAGCACAAGCACTCCCGATGTCACCCGCACCCCTGCATCGGAGTCCACCACGCCGGAGGGCCAGGAGAATGACCGGGAAACGCCTTCTGGCAGTTCTGGAAGCGGGGACAACAACGGCGAAACAGAAACAGTGCCCTGGGCCTATCTGGTCCTGGGATCCATTGCCGGTTTGGGCGTTCTCTGGACTGGGGGTTATATTCTGCTGCGCGCTAAATCCCCTTGAGGAAAAACCCTTTTTTTGACTTTTAATCTGAATTGTGCTATTCTTTCGAAGCATTGATAAGCAATTATTGGGAAGGTGTTATGCAACGCGAGCGTGTGTCCGAAAATGTTTATTGGTTTCAAAGTGAGACATACGCCCAGGTGTCTGCCGGTGTTGTGGCCGGACCCCACTGGGCTGTTGTCATTGATACCCTCATGCCGCAGGAAACCCTTTCCATGCGGGAATTCATTGAGCAAAAACTTGAAATCCCCGTACGCTATGTGATAAACACCCACCACCATGCAGACCACTGCTGGGGAAATTGTTTTTTCCCTGGCGCCACCGTCATCGGCCACGAGCTTTGCCGGAGGATGCTGAAGGACCGGACGCCCTCCGCCCTGGAGGTGGCCAGCAAGGATAATCCCCTTTACAAACAGTTGAAGATTGTCCCCCCCCACATCACCTTCCAGACCGGGGCCTTCCTCCTGCGCGTGGGGAAAAAACACCTCAATCTCTTCCCTGCCCCAGGGCACTCCCCAGATGGCATCGCCGTTCTTATTGAAGAAGACCGCATTCTTTTCTCCGGGGATGCCTTCATGCCCCTGCCCTTCATTGTGGAAGGCGATATTGATCAGTACATAGAAACCACCCAGGCTTTCACAGAAATGGGACTTGAGAACATCGTGCAGGGACATGGGGATATCATCCTGCGCGGGGAAATTGACGACAAAGTGAAGCAAAATATCACCTATCTGAAGGCCCTGCGGAAAGCCGTGCAGACAGCCCGGCGTCGGAAAAACCCCAGGGAAGTTCTGGATAATATCGGCATTGAGGCCTGCGGGAAAAGCCGCGTCCTTCTGGGAGGATTAGCCAGCGAGCTTCATCGCCGTAATCTGCGCGCTCTATACAATGACAGCCTGCAAAAAGAAGGGGAATGAGCTTCCAGATGGGGGCATTCCCAAAATTATCACACCACCAAACCAGTAATCAATAACACCAGCAGCATCCCTGCCGGTTCCGCCCAAAGGCTGAAACCCCGCCGGGATTCCTTGATTCCTGCGGTGATACTGGTCAGGGCATAGGCCAACCCCACCAGCACAAGCCCATATTGGTTAGGAGAAAGCGGCAGGTAATGGAGTCCCACAGCGACCTCTGTCACGATGAGACTGATGGCGAACGACCAACCCAGAAGCCAGACTCGCAATCGCAGAAATAACGCCCGAGAAATAACCATCAGAGCGCCAAGGCCCAGCAGCGGAAGGCGCAAATACAGGCGCAAATTGATTGCACACACGGCAACAGCCAGCAGCAAATACAGAGCAAAGGACAGCCCGATGAGGCCTACAGTTGCTAGGGGGTGTCGGACATCTCCCACCGAAACAACGGTGTATTCCCCCACAAAGACGGCCATCAATAAAACGCTTCCCAATGCAAAGATGACCCACCAGAAAGGCCCGCCGGCAAAATTATTCAGGGCCACCCCAATCACCAGGGTGGTCAGAATCGGCATGATCCAGTGCCGCATATACTGCAAAGGGCTGCTCTTACCAGGGGAATCGGGATGGGAGCGGATCAGCCAGTCCATCCCGGCCACCGCCAGCACCGCTGTCAAGATGGTGACGATTGTGCTGAAATCGAGATAGAATTCCAGCAGAATGCCAAGGAGGGTGAAAGAAAACACCTGGCCGGGAAAGGTTAATAGCTGCGTTAATCCAAAGGCCAGCATGATCGCAGCGGCAACAATGGACAAGCGGTTGATGTCCGGCAAAGACTCTCTGAATTCCATAGAGATAATTTTACCATGCAGACATTGGACAACCGCAATCAGTGAACCAACCAAACCTGTTTCGTAACATTTTCTTTTGACCCGACAGGCCCTTTGACCTCAGCGCCTTCTAACGACCCGATCTATTCTGTGCGGAGGAAATCACATCCCTTTATATTTCGGGTGACCTGAAATGCTGTCAATCATCTGCTCTCAACAATCAACAAACAACTGGCCCGTTGCGCAAACAAGGATCCTCCTTCTGTTTTTCAGGGAAAGGAACGAAGATGGGGTCAAGTCCACAGAACAAAAAAGCTGTGATCCACAGTTGCCTCCGAATCAACAAGGAGGGCACGCTGTTCGTCCGCAAAGACAAGATGTAAAGTTCATAAGCTCTGCGTCCTGCTTGACATCTCCAGATTCTTTAAGTTTTTTTCAGGCGCGAATAGCGCGGGAATGTCAAATGTGGTAAAATAAACGGTTGTATGAACACAAGTTCTGATATAAAAATCGAAAAACCAAAAATAATCCAAGCGCTGATATCCGGATTTGAAACCATCGCTAATAACCCCCACCTGGTCCTGCTGCCCCTCCTTCTGGATCTGTTTCTGTGGTTCGGACCCATATGGCGTGTGGATGCATTTTTCAAACCCCTGATTGACACCCTCTCGCAGCTTCCGGCATTGGAAGGGCCGGAATATGCCGGCATCCTGGAATCCTATCAGACCCTGTGGATGGAAACCGTGGCCAATTTTAACCTGGCCGTCAGCTTGCGGACACTGCCCATTGGCGTGCCCAGCCTGATGGCTTCGAAATCTGCCCTTTCCAATCCCATCGGCCAGCCCCTGGTCTTCAGCTTGGAATCAAACCTGGCGGTTTTTGGTGTTTGGCTGGGCTTCATCCTGATTGGTCTAGCCATGGGCAGCCTGTACTGGCAGCGCATATCCCTGACCGTTCTGGAAAGCCCGGAGGGCAAGCCCCTGCGGTCATTCTTCCGGAGTTTTCTCCAGGTTCTCTTCATGCCCCTGCTCCTGATCATCATCCTGCTGATTTTGAGCATCCCGGTCATGTTTTTGATCGCCCTCCTCAGCCTGATAAGCCCCGGCATCGGCCAGTTTTTGTCCATCCTGGCCAGCGTGATTGTACTGTGGATCCTGACGCCCCTGATCTTCACCCCCCATGGGGTGTTCCTGTTCCGCCAGAACCTGATTGCGGCGATGATGACCAGCATCAGCGTGGTGCGCACCTCCCTTTCAAGAACAGCCCTGTTCATTCTCTCCGGGCTGGTTCTGGTGGAGGGTCTGAATTATCTGTGGCGTTCTCCCCCGACGGATCACTGGCTTTTGCTGGTGGGCATCATCGGGCACGCCTTCATTGTCACCGGCGTCATCAGCGCCTCTTGCTATTATTTTATTGATGCAACGAAATATACCCAGACTCTGATGAATAAAAAAGAATCTGTTCGGAAGACAACCCATCAAGACACGGACAGAATGGAGTAACCCCTTTGGCTAAAAACATCCGATCGTATAACGCACAGGATATTCAAGTTCTTGAAGGCCTCGAGGCCGTCCGGCGGCGGCCCGGTATGTATGTGGGCGGCACGGACATCAAAGCCCTGCACCACCTGATTTATGAGGTGGTGGACAACTCAATTGATGAAGCCCTGGCCGGCTCCTGCGACCTGATCACCATCACCATCCACGAGGACCAGAGTGTGACGGTGACCGATAACGGACGCGGGATCCCCGTTGATCTGCACCCGGAAAAGAAGAAATCCGCCCTGGAGGTGGTCATGACCACCCTGCACGCCGGGGGTAAATTCGGAGGCGGAAGTTATAAGGTTTCCGGCGGTTTGCATGGTGTAGGCGTTTCCGCCGTGAATGCCCTATCTGAGTGGTGCGAGGTCAAGGTGTACCGCGACGGGAAAATCCATTTCCAGCGGTATGAGCAGGGCATCCCCCAGGCTCCGGTGGAAGTGATCGGGGATGCTCCCAAATCCCAAACCGGCACTATAGCCACCTTTAAGTTTGACCAGACAATCTTCAAGGGCGACCTGTCCTACCGATTTGAAACCCTGGCCCAGCGGTTTCGCGAAATGGCCTTCGTCACCCGCGCTGTGACCATCAAGCTGGTGGACGAACGCCATGACAAGGAGATCACCTTCTATTTCGAGGGCGGCATTTCCTCCTTTGTCAAATACCTGAATCGCAACAGGGACACCCTCCACGATGTGATGTTCGCTGAAAAAGAAGTCGAGGACATCGGTGTGGAAGTGGCCCTGCAGTATACCGACGCGTATTCCGAATCAGTATATGCCTTTGCCAACACAATCAACACCATTGACGGCGGAA
>DAOTUG010000156.1:0-41559 GCA_034437335.1 Anaerolineaceae bacterium | reverse complement strand
CCAGACACCCACCCTCACAGCGACTCCCACCCAAACCCCCACCGCCACCCCAACAGCCACGCCGACCATCACCCCCACCGCAACCCAGACTCCCACGGAGACCCCGGAGGCCGTGGATATCTCTGAGATGGTCCTGTTTGAAGGGGCGGGCTTCAGCCTGCGGCTGCCGGAAAAGTATGTGACCGGCGGCCCGGATGAGCTGGATGAATATCTGACTCTGGCTGCCCGATATCTCGCTCAGGAGGCGATCGTTGATGAAGCGCAGTTGGAGGCCCTCAAACAGAATCTTGCGGTATGGGCCATCGAAGTGGACCTCGACGCGGGTTTGGAGATCACCAACATGATGCTGGTCAAGGAGCAGCGCGTGGAAGGCGTCTCCATGGAAATGATGGTTGGCATCATCGAAGGCAGCCTGGGGGAGATGGAGGTGCTGACATCTGATGTAATTTCCTTGGGGGACTTTCCGGAGGTGGGCCGGCTGGTCATTATGAACAACACAACGGGAACTGAAACGGGGCAGGCCATTTACCTGGTGGATGATGGGGTGAATCTCTGGATGTTCATCTTCTCAATCCCGGGCCAGGTGATTGAATCCAAACTGCCTCTGTATGATGCGATTGTTTCCACCCTGAAAATTGGCAACTAAGCGGTTTTGAAATCAGCAACAATACAACTCAGCGCCCGGGGCGAAGCTTCGCCCCGGGCATTTGGCATAGGACGCCTTCTGGTGGATGGTTTTGTCCTTTCCTGGGTTATGCGTTAAAATTCAATCCAGTTCGGCATGTAAGGAAGCAAACCAGAAGAAACCATGGGAGTATGATTCATTATGATGAAAAAGCGCATTGTTCCGTTGCTGATCCTCTTGCTTTTGTCGGCCCTGGCTTGCCGGTTGCCCTTCCTGGGGCAAACGGAGGCCGCCCCTTCCCCCGCCCCTGTCGAAGCGACAGCGGTCCCACCAGCGGAAAACACCCCCGTGCCGCAGATCCAGGAGCCCGGACCCACCGTCACAGCGACGGATGCTGCCCCTCCGGAAGGGGAGGAGCAGGCGTCCGGGACAATCACCCTCGAGGATAACGGCGTGGCCATCACGGTTCCGGGCACCTATCGCCTGGGGGATGTGGAATCCGATCTGGAAATCCTGGTTGAGGGATTGCAAACCCTGAGCGAGGAAGATGCCCAGGATATCGAAACCCTCTATGAGACCTATCAGGACGATATCATGCTCTGGGGGTATGATACGGCCAGCCCGGCCATGCATCAGACCAGCCTGCTGATCTTAAAGAACGAGGAATTTGCCGGGATGTCCCTGCCGATGATCATGTCCTTTGCCAATCTCCTCCTGGGGGAAGAGGTGGACAGCATGCAGCAGGAATTGCTGACTCTGGGCGACAGGGAAACAGCACGCTTCCTGACCAGGGCTGAAACCGGTGGGGTTTCCACTGCGCAGGCTATATATCTCTTCAATGATTCCGGTAAGTTGTGGATCATTGGTTTTTTCACCAATCAGGAGCAACTGGAGAGCCGGCTGCCCGATTTTGACGCGGCTGTGGCTTCCTTCCGTGTGCTCCCGACGGAGTGAGACCGTGGCGGTTCCCAGGGACCACGGCGTGACGGCCATCATCCAGGCCCGGATGGGTTCCAGCCGGCTGCCGGGGAAGGTGTTGAAGGATATCGGTGGCAAAGCCATGCTGTTTCGGGTGGTGGTGCGCGCCCGGCGGGCCCAAACTGTGGGCCGGGTGCTGGTGGCCACCACCAGCGACCCGGCGGACGATCCCCTGGCGGAATACTGCCGAAGGCACGGCTTCCCCTGTTTTCGCGGCGATCCCTTTGACGTCCTGGACCGCTATTATCAGGCGGCCCGGGCCTTTGAGGCTGGCACCATTGTCCGCCTGACAGCGGATTGCCCCGTGATTGATCCGGGAGAGATTGACCGGACGGTCCGGGCCTTCTTTGCCGCCGGAGTTGATTTTGCTGCCAACCGACTTCCGCCCCCCTGGAAGCGGACCACCCCCATCGGCATGGACACGGAGGTCGTCACCTTTGCCGCGCTGGCCCGGGCCTGGCGGGAGGCGGAGGAGAAATATCAGCGGGAGCACGTCATGCCCTATCTCTATGATCGGGAGGGGCGTTTCCGGATTCTGCTGGTGGACCATGACCCGGATTTAGGGCATCTGCGCTGGACAGTGGACACCCCAGAAGATCTGGCCCTGCTGCGCCGGATCTACGGGCATTTTGAGGGGCAGGATGATTTCACGTTTCAGGAACTCCTGAGGCTGATGCAGGAACATCCCGAATTGCGCCGGATCAACGCCGCGGTTGCCCACAAATCGTACCGGGATGTGGACCAGCGCGGCTGAGGCGCTTTTGTGCAGGAATGTTATAATGGCAGGACGATTTCTGAGGTGAGGCGTTCATGAGCTGTATTCTTTGTCAATCTGATGAGAGGGCGCTCTTCAACCGGGTGGAATCCTTTGGTTTTCCCCTGGTGTATTATCGCTGCGGCCATTGCGGCCTGGTTTATCAGGAACCGGGTGCGAGCCGCGCGGCCGATCCGGCTTTCTATGAAGAAACCTATCGCACGGTGTATCAGGCCAGCCCTGAACCCACCCGGAAGGACCTCTGGGTGCAATCCCAGCGGGCGCGGCATCTGATCCGCCTGCTGGAAAAACAGGATGCGGCCCCGCCGTCCCGGATGCTGGATATTGGCGCATCCGCCGGACTGCTTTTGGAGGCTTTTCGCACGGCCTTTGATTGCGCGGTGGTCGGGGTGGAACCCGGGAATGCCTACCGGGCCTACGCAGCGGGGAACGGCATACCGATGTTTGCCTCCCTGGACGCCTTGCTGGCAGATTCCCCCCGACCCTTTGACCTGGTCAGCCTGATTCATGTTCTGGAACACCTGCCAGACCCCGTGGAGATTCTAGGTACCATCCGTCGCGACCTTCTGGCTGAGGGCGGACTGCTCCTGCTGGAAGTCCCCAACTTTTATGCGCATGACAGTTATGAGCTGGCCCACCTGGCCTGCTATACGCCCCACACCCTCCGGGCGGTTCTGAAACGCTCCGGGTATCGGATCCTGACGCTACGGGCCCACGGGGTTCCCCGGTCGGCCCTGCTGCCCCTGTATCTGACGGTTCTGGCGGAACCCCTGGCCGGAGCGGCGGAGGCCCCTGCGCCGGTGCGGGGGGAGCTGTTGGTGGGGATGAAACGTCGGGTGACCATGCTCTGGCGTCGTTTGATCCAGCGGCTGTTCCCCCACCGGGCCTGGCTGCCCCTGCCCGGGAAAGAAGAGGGCTGAGGCCATGCCGCTGTTGACTCTCTTCACCGCCCCCAAACCCTTCACTGACCCGCATATCAGCCTGATCCAGCGCAATGCCCTTCGCAACTGGCTGGCGCTGGGGGATGCGGTGGAGGTGGTGGTGATTGGCGACGAACCTGGGATTGCGGAAGCCTGCGCCGAGTTGGATGTGCGGCACCTGCCTGATGTACGCTGCAATGCCCTGGGCACACCCCTGATCAGCTCGATTTTTGACCTGGCCCGGGGGGTGAACGAGTCGCCCTATCTGGCCTACAGTAATGCCGATATCCTGATCCTGCCGGACATGCTGACCGCCCTGCGCGCCATTTCCGCCCGGGCAGAACGGTTTCTGGTTGTTGGCCAACGCTGGGATCTGGATGTGACCGAGGCCCTGGCATTCTCCTCGGGCTGGGAGGACCGTTTGCGGGGCCGGGTAGCAGAATCCGGAGAGCTCCATGGCAAGGCTGGCAGCGACTATTTCCTATATCCCCGGGCGTGCTTTCAAGAGATTCCGGATTTTGCGGTGGGCCGCGCCGGCTGGGACAACTGGATGATCTATCGGGCGCGCTGGAAAAGCTGGCCCGTAATTGACGCCACACAGGCGATCACCATCATCCATCAGAATCATGATTACAGCCACCTTCCCGGTGGAAAACCCCACTATACATTGCCCGAAACGGATACCAACATCCGTCTGGCGGGGGGACGCCGGACGATCTTCCGCCTGAACGACGTCTCCCATCACTTTGATGGGGAAAAACTGCGGCGGAAGCCCCTGGGTTGGAAAGCCTTCTGGCGGGAGGTTGAAATCTTCCCTCTGGTGGGCCTGCGTTCCCGGATGTTGGGCTGGCTGTCCTTTGCTTTGTTTCATCCGGTTAAGGCCTATTGTGAGGCAGCCGGATGGCTCTCCTATAAATTAAAACGCCGCTGAGGCGTGCAATCTTCAGGAAAACCCCATGCCCCGAATTGGCATCAATCCCTCTCGTGGACAAACCCTTGATTTTAAACCTGCCCGGACCACGGTAGCGGTTTTGGTCTATGCGCCGCACCAGGCCGGATATTTTCAGAACCGCCTGGATGTGACCCGCATGACCATTGAAAGCATCCTGGCCAACACCCGGGAGGATTTTGACCTGCTGGTCTTTGATAACGGCAGTTGTCCGGAGATGGTTGCATACCTCCAGGAGCTGGCTGATCGGGGGGCGATTGATTATCTGATCCGCTCAAAGCGCAACATTGGCAAATTGAATGCCCTGCGGATCATCTTCGATGCGGCCCCCGGCGAGATTGTGGCCTTTACGGATGATGATGTCTTTCACCTGCCGGGCTGGCTGCAGGCCCATCTGGAGGTCATTGACACCTTCCCCCGGGTGGGGGCGGTGACGGGTTTTTATATCCGCCAGCGGGTTGTAATGAGCTCTGACAGCACGGTCGCCTTTGCGGACCGGCCGGACATTGAGACCGAGCGGGGCTATTTGATCCCCCGCAAATGGGAAGAGGAATATCTGGTCAACACCGGGCGGACCTGGGAGCGCTATCAGGAGGAAGTGGCGGCGGTTGAGGATATCATCGTCACCTATCAGGGGGTGGAAGCCTGGGTGTCCGCCCACCATTTCCAGATGGTGGTGCCCAAGTCCGTCGGGCTGGAGGTGCTGGGTGAGATGCTGCCGACGGGATGGAGCGATCAGATCATGGGACGCATGGTGGAGCTGGACGACCGGATGGATGCCAGGGGCTACCTGCGATTTTGTACCCGGGAACAAACCATGCGTTTGATGGGCAACGCCATCTCGGCTGAGGTAGCTGACCTGGCGCGAAAATCCGGGTTAACCGTGGAAGCGGCGGAAACCGGGGCAAAGCCTCGCGGGATGATGGCCCGTCTGGCCCGGGTGCCCTGGATCCGGTATGTGCTTCAGGGGGTTGTCAACCGGGTGTACCGCTGGTTGAACCAGTAGGATTTGAGGAGGTCACCGTTGAAATTTATGATTGCAGGGTTGGGATCCATTGGCCGGCGGCATTTGCGGAATTTGCTGGCCCTGGGAGAGGAAGATATTCTGCTTTACCGGACCCACCGCAGCACCCTTCCGGATGCGGAACTGGCCCCTTTCCCGGAAGAAACCGACCTGGGCCGGGCATTGGCCCACAGGCCGGATGGCGTTATCGTGGCCAATCCCACTGCCCTGCACCTGGCTGTGGCGGTCCCCGCGGCGGAGGCTGGATGCTGTCTGCTGCTGGAAAAGCCGGTCACGGACCAGGCCGGCCCTGCGGCAGCCGCTTTGCGCCAGGCGGCCGCACCCGTGGAAGCCCGCACCCTGGTGGGGTTTCAGTTTCGCTTTCATCCTGTGCTGGCCCACATTCGGGAGATCCTGGCTGAAGGCGTCATCGGGCGTCCTCTGTCCGTGCGGGTGCATTGGGGCGAATATCTTCCGGGATGGCATCCCTGGGAGGACTACCGCCAGGGATACGCCGCCCGAAAAGATCTGGGCGGCGGGGTGGTGAACACCCTCTGTCATCCCCTGGATTATCTGCGGTGGATCATCGGCGAGATTCGGGCGGTTTCCGCCCACACGGCCCATGCTTCCGATCTGGAACTGGATGTGGAGGATGTGGCGGAGATCCTTGTGGATTTTGACAATGGCTGCATCGGTTCGGTCCATCTGGACTATTTCCAACGACCCCCTGCCCATTGGCTGGAAATCAACGCCTCCGAAGGGCAAATCCACTGGGAAAATGAAACCGCTTCAGCCCGGGTATATCATGCCTCCGGGAAGACCTGGGAGACCATCGCGCCCCCGGAGGGTTTTGAGCGCAATGTGCTATTTCTGGAGGAGATGCGGCACTTCATCGCCCTGGCCGGCGGCGGCGTGTCCTCCCGCTGCGACCTGGAGGACGGCCTGCGCGCCCTCCAGATCACGGAGGCGGTGCATCAATCGGCGCGGGAAGGCTGCCGGATTGCGTTGTGAGACGGTTCTTCGGCCTGGAGATGCCTGGCGCGCAGGTGGGTTTCTCCCCATGCCTGCCAGACCCGGCTGGTATAATATTTTGCGGAATGTCAATAATCTGAAGGCGAAATCATGACACCGATACTGGATAAATTTTCATTGGAAGGCCAGACGGCCGTGGTGACGGGGGGTGCGGGGTTGCTGGGTCGCCAGTTCACCCGGGCTCTGGGGGAGGCGGGTGCCTCCGTTGTGGTGGCAGACCTGGACAAGACCGCCGCCGCAACCCATGCGGACTGCCTGGTCTCCGAGGGGCTGCAGGCCCTGCCCGTGGGGGTGGATGTGCGGGATCCGGACTCCGTTGCGGCCATGGCGGATGCGGCAGTGGAGGCCTTTGGGCGGTTGGATATCCTGGTGAACAGCGCGGCCCTGGACCCCAAATTTGATCCCCAGCACCAGGGAGACCATACAGACAATGCTTTTGAAACCTATCCTCTGGAAACCTGGCGCCAGGCCATGGACGTCAATTTGACCGGGATGTTCCTGGCCTGTCAGGCGGCTGTCCGTCACATGCTGACCAAGGAGCGCGGGGTGATCATCAATATCTGCTCGACCTATGGATTGGGCGGCCCGGACCAGCGCATTTACGAAAGGCCGGAGGGGCCGCGCCAGGTTAAGCCGGTGTATTACACTGTCAGCAAGGCCGGCGTCCTGGGCCTGACCAAGTACCTGGCGACCTATTATGCTGGAAAGCCCATCCGGGTGAACGCACTGACTCCGGGGGGCGTCTATAATGACCATGATGCGGTTTTCCTCCAGGCCTATTCGGCCCGGACGGTGATGGGCCGGATGGCGAAACCGGACGAGATGAACGGCGCCATTGTCTTTCTGGCCTCTGAGGCCTCCTCCTACATGACCGGCGCAAATCTGATCGTGGATGGGGGGTGGACGGCATGGTGAAACGACCCGAAGTTCTGGCATTGATCCCCGCCCGGGGCGGTTCCAAGGGGATCCCCCGGAAGAATATTCGCAAGTTCGCCGGTTATCCCCTGATTGCCTACAGCATTGCTGCCGGTTTGCAAGCCGAGACGGTGGGACGCGTGATCGTCTCCACCGATGATGGGGAGATTGCCGATGTTTCCCGCTCCCTGGGGGCGGAGGTGCCCTTTATGCGCCCGGCGGAGCTGGCCCAGGATGACACCCTGGATCTACCGGTTTTTGTTCACGCGCTGACATGGCTGCAGCAGGAGCAGGGCTACCAGCCGGATCTGGTTGTGCAGCTCCGGCCCACCTCTCCGGTGCGTCCTCGGGGCTTGGTGGACCGGGCTGTGGCCCGTCTGTTGGCGGATCCTGAGGCTGATTCCGTGCGGGGTGTGGTCCCCGCGGGGCAAAACCCCCACAAGATGTGGCGGATTGATTCTGAGGGCCAGATGCAACCCTTGCTCTCCGTGGCAGGCATTGATGAACCCTACAATGCACCCCGGCAGAAACTGCCGCCCGTGTTCTGGCAGACAGGTCATATTGACGTCATCCGTCCGCGAGTGATTTTAGAAGGACATTCCATGAGCGGGGAGCGGATCCTGCCGGCGTATATTGATCCGGCCTTCACGGTGGATATTGATACCCTCTGGGATTGGGCCCGGTATGAATGGCTGGTGACGGAACGCGACCTGGAGATGGTACGTCCGGGACCGGAAAGACGACCCTGGCCTGAGAAGGTTTCCCTGGTGGTCTTCGATTTTGACGGCGTGATGACGGACAACCGGGTATGGGTGAACCAGGATGGGATCGAAATGATCGCCGCCAACCGCGGCGACGGCATGGGCGTGGAAATGCTTCTTGCGGCCGGTGTTCGGGCGGTAATTATCTCCACGGAATCCAATCCCGTGGTGGCGACCCGGGCCAAGAAGCTGGGGCTGCCCTATTTTCATGGTATTGGCGACAAGGCCAGCACCCTGAAGGCCTATCTTGATGAGGAGGGCATCTCCGCCGGGGAAACCATCTTTGTCGGGAATGATGTTAATGACCTGCCCTGTTTTGATGTGGTGGCCTGCGCGGTGGCTGTGGCGGATGCCCATCCCACCGTGTTGAAGCAGGCCGATCAGATTTTGAGCCATCCGGGCGGCCACGGCGCGGTGCGCGAGGTGTGTGACATCCTCCTGGCGCGAGTCCGCTGAACCCCGCCGGCGGTCTGTCGCTTTTTTGAAGGTTTCGCAGTAGAATGCGTTTTGTGACAGTTTCAGAAAGCGCTTTATAAAGGAGAATCCATGGCACGTGAAATCAAAATTGGGGACCGGATGGTGGGCGACGGCCATCCGACCTATATTGTCGCCGAAATCGGCATCAACCATAACGGCAGTGTGGAAACCGCCAAGGAGCTGATCCGGACATCGGCTGAGGCCGGGGTGGATGCGGTCAAGTTTCAGAAACGCACTCCGGAGCTTTGCGTGCCGGATCATCAGAAGGACCAGATGCGGGATACACCCTGGGGCTATATTTCTTATATTGCATACCGCCATCAGGTTGAGTTTGACCAGGAGGCCTATGAGGAAATTGACCGCTATTGCCGGTCCCTTGGGATCGTCTGGCTGGCAAGCTCCTGGGATATCCCCTCCCTCGAATTTATTGACGCCTTTGACCCCCCGGCCCACAAGGTGCCCTCAGCCCTGTTGACGGACCACAAATTGCTGCGGGCTCTGGGAGAGACAGGACGCCCGGTGATCCTTTCAACCGGGATGTCCACCATGGACGAGATCGAATCGGCGGTGGAGATTCTGGATATGGATTCGCTGCTGGTCTGTCACACCACAAGCAGCTATCCTTGTCCTCCGGAGGAACTGAACCTGCGCATGATCCCCACCCTGCGGGAGAAACTGTCCTGCCCTATTGGGTATTCCGGGCATGAGGTTGGTCTGGTGCCGTCGGCCTTGGCTGTGGCCATGGGGGCCTGCCTGGTGGAGCGCCATGTGACCCTGGATCGGGCCATGTGGGGATCGGATCAGGCGGCCTCGGTGGAGCCCCACGGCGTGCGCACCCTGGTGAAGTATATTCGGGTGACGGAAAAGGCCCTGGGAGATGGCGAGAAAAAAGTCTATGAAAGCGAACAGTCGGCGCTGAATAAGCTCCGGCGGTACAGCGTTTAGAGATGGGATAATGCCATGACCTTTGTGGAACGCGCCAGAGAATTTATCCGGGTTCAGCCCATCCGTCTGAAGGTGAACCGGGATATCCGCCGGATGGCCAAGGCCGTTTCCCGGGCGGCTCCGGAAGCGGACGATCGCAAGATGGTGATCTCCTTCAATGCCTCCACCCGGATTGTGGGGTTGAGTCTGAACGCCGCCTTTGCCATGCTGACCGGATGGTCCCTTCGGCTGCAGGGCGCCCGGGTGGCTCATTACGTCTGCCAGCGGGGGATGACGCGCTGCGTTCTGGGAACAGACCGGGATGATGTGATGCGGTTTCCGCCCTGCCAGAAGTGCCTGGTTCAAACCGCGGCCATTTATGACCGGTCTGATCTTCTCTGGATGGGGTTTTACCCCAGCGATGCCCTGGCAAAATCCCTTATGGATGCGGATGTGCCCACCCTGAAGGCGTTTGAATATGAGGGCATCCCTCTGGGGGGGTTGTGCCTGCCCTCCATGCGGTGGGTGCTGCGGCGGCACCACCTGCAGGATGATGAGGAAACCCGCATCCTCTACCGGCACTATGTCCTTTCAGCTTATAAGGTTGCCAAGCAGTTTGACCGCCTGGTGAAAGAAGCCCATCCCCGCTCGGTGATGGTCTTCAACGGGATGCAGTTCCCTGAGGCGGCGGCGCGCTGGGCTGCCCGGCGCCACGGCATCCCGGTGTATTCCCACGAGGTGGGGTTGCAGCCTTTTTCGGCGTTTTTCACAGCCGGGGACGCCACCGCCTATCCTGTGGATATCCCCCCGAATTTCCAGCTCTCCCCGGAGCAAAACCAGCAGTTGGACGCTTATCTTTCCCGGCGTTTCAAGGGCGATTTCAGCATGGCAGGGGTCCAGTTTTGGCCGGAGATGCAGGGTCTGGATGATGCCTTTGTTGAGAAGATGGCGGGCTTCAAGCAGGTTGTGCCGGTGTTCACCAATGTGATTTTTGATACCAGCCAGCCCCATGCCAATGTGCTGTTCCCCCATATGTTTGCCTGGTTGGACCTGGTACTGGAGACGGCCAGAACGCATCCGGAGACCCTGTTTGTGGTTCGCGCCCACCCGGACGAATCCCGGCCCGGCAAGGCCAGCCGGGAGAGCGTGGCTGCGTGGGTGCAGGCGCGGGATGCCGAAGCCCTGCCGAACCTGATCTTCATCGGCCCGGATGCCTATTTCAGTTCTTATGAGATGATCCAGCGGGCCAAGTTTGTGTTGATCTACAATTCCACCATCGGGATGGAGGCATCCATCATGGGGGCCCCGGTGTTGTGTGCGGGCAAAGCGCGCTATACGCAGCTTCCGACGGTCTTCTTCCCTCAAACCCGGGAGGCCTATCAGGCCCGGTTGGAAGCCTTTTTGGATGCGGAACATGTGGAAGCGCCACCGGAACATCGCATCAACGCCCGGCGCTTTTTGTATTACCAGCTCTACCGCTCGTCCCTGCCCTTTGACCGGTACATCAAACCGGATGGGATCTGGCCGGGGTTTGTGCGCCTGAAGAATTTTTCCTGGAAAGACCTTCTCCCGGAAAATTCTCCCACGATGCGGGTGATCTCCGACGGCCTTTTGCGGGGCGGGGATTTTCTGATGCCGGAGGATGGCGCCGATCCATCGTAGATAACAGTTAATGTGATCAAGCTGGGATTATGCAAGGGGAATCCCGGGTTTGGTTTTTTATGGGATTATTCTGTTGGAGAAGCGTCGAGTGCGGGGACTGTGCTTTCTTTGACCAGGTAAACTGGCCTGTTTTTCACCTCCTGAAAAATGTACCCCACATAGATTCCGATGAAGCTGACCACAGTGGTCAGGGTCCCCCCGACAATCAGGAGCATGAACATGAGGGAGCTCCAGCCGGGTTCCAGTTGGGCCATCTGCCCGCGGAACCACAGGGATAAGACATATCCGGCTTCGATGAGGGCCAGGAGATAGAACAGGCTGCCAACGGCAAGTCCTATTTTGAGGGGCACCAGGGAGAAGGAGAAAATCGCGTCTCCCGCCAAATTCAGCATCTTCTTGAGAGAATACTTTGTCTCCCCGCCCAACCGGGGACGGGCTTCAAAGGGCAAAATCACGGAGGGGTAGCCGGTCCAATTGACCATCCCGCGCAGAAATTTATGGTATTCGGGCATTTTCTTCAAGGATTCCACCACCTGGCGGGATACCAGTCGGAAATCGGCTGCATTGGGTGTGATCTCCTGATTTCCGATTTGGTTGATGATCCAGTAGAAAATGCGAGAGCTCAGACCCTTTAAACCGGAGGAGGCCGTCAGGTTCTGGCGTTGGGCGATGACGATGTCAACTCCATTGTGGTAGTGTCTGAGCATTTCAGGGATCAGTTTTGGGGGGTTCTGGCCGTCACCATCCATGGTGATCACAACATCCTCAACAGTATGATCCAAACCACAGGTCAGGGCGGCCTGGTGTCCAAAATTCCGGCTGAGGCTGACATAGTGGACGCGGGGATTGTCCTCTGCCAGGCGGAGGATGTGCGCCAGAGTCCGGTCTTCTGATCCATCATCAATGTAATAGATCCGGCAGGGATTGGCAAGCTGGTCGAGAACACTGGTGAGGGATTCATGAAATTGCAGCAGCACATCCGCCTCGTTATAGACCGGAACGACGATGCCGATATTGGGAGATTTGCTTGGGGTGGTCATTTGATTAAGTACACCTCCCAACCATACTGGAACCTCCGCGTGTCCACGAGGGGATCCGGTCTGGTGCAGAAATTGCCCCGCTTGATGAGGGGACAGAAAATCACAGGCAGATTGATATTGGAGAGGGTGAACCCGCCTTCGATGGTTTCAAGCAGATCCAGGTCTTCGCTGGCGCTCCCCATCAACTGGCGATTCCAGAGCGCCTGGGTGTCCTGCTGCACGCCGGTGCGAACCGTCAGTGCGGGTTGGTTTATAAGGTAGGGGGCCATGATGAAGACGTTGTTTTTGATGGAAATTTCCTCCAGCATATACGGTTCAATGTTTCTGTACGTGATATCCTTACGCTGAAGGTGATTGAATAAATATAAGGCGAACTCATGGACATTTTCATTCCTGATATGAATGTTTACCAGCACCTCGGCATTTTCCGGGGCCGCTTCGGCAGCGAAGGACACCGCTTGGTGATTGATCCGGTCAAGGGTCAACTGCATGGCGGCATCGGTGCGGTAATTTGGCAGGGTGAGGGTGAACAACAGCATTGATAGGGCAAGGAGGGAGTGTGGGCATTCCCCACTGTCCCCATCTCCAGCCCCCAGACAGCGTTTGTTTGAAGCGGGGCAGCATCTGGCCGGTCAGCGTCGCTGCCCCCAGAGAGAAGGGCAGGAGATAATATGTCTCCGCAAATTCCCAGGGGAGGAGGGCCCCCAACCACAGCAGAGACCAGAGCGCCCAGCCGAGGGTTTGGAACAACCGCGGTTTCTTCCACGGGGTTGGCCAGAAGAAAGCCAGAAGAACCGCCAGAGAGAGGGGAACCAGGTAGTGAAAATCAACAGCCAGCAGGGTCAGCCACCGGAGGGTCTTTTGAATAATTACGCTCAAGGTCAGGTCATAGCGATTGGTATATGTGCCCTGGAAAATTCCTGGCGCCCCCAGGCGCTCCGCAGGAGAAAAAAAGCGCTACAGCAGCGCTGACAGCCGCCTGATAGATGCCATGGGCCCGGCGGGTCAGGACGGGGGGGCTTTCTCGCTGCAACAGGTGGAGCAGCAACCAGCCCCCGGCTATAACAGCCAGGACCAGGGTGGTTTCCTTGACCAGCAGGGCTGCCAGGGCGCTGAGGGTGATTGCAGCGCTCAAAAGCCAGGTTGCCCCAGGAGACCGGGATTTTTTGAGACTTTCCAGGGCCAGCAGGGATGCCAGGATGAGGGCCAATTGCAATGGTTTGCCCTTGGATAGGGTGTAAAAGTTCTCAATGATGGGCATGCTGAAAAGAAACAGCAGGCTGGTAACCAGAATGGACCAGGGGCCGTATCCCTGCCCTTTGAGCAGGAGATGCATTTCCAATAGGATGACCCCCAGGAGCAACAGGTGTCCCAGGTAAAATCCCAGGGCGCTCTCACCAACGATAAGGTTCATCCCCAGGTAGTAAAGCCAGTACACTAACCTGAACCGGCCTGCGCTCAGGTCGTAGGCCATGCTGAAATCCCCCTGCCGCATCTGTTCAGCCCGGCCCAGCATCACTGCATCATCCAGCAAACCAAATTGGGCAGAAAAAAGCCGCGGCAGCATGATGAGGAGCGCGATGAGAAAGGGTAGAAAGGTGATCCACCGGGGTTGATCGAGTGTTTTTTCCTGTTTTTCTGGCATTTTTCTCATTATAATGCAAACGGCTTGGGCGTATGATGGGACCATCTTGTGAGTGGATTGTACCGGATTATTTCGCGATATAATATACCCTTTGAAGCATGTTTTCAGGTTTTGAAAGGTGTTCAATGACCGAGAAAATCATCGCCCTGGTGCCCATGCGTCACACCTCTGTGCGGGTGCCGGGGAAGAATTATCGCCCGTTGGCCGGGAAACCATTATTTCACCATATCCTCAACACCCTGCAGGCTGTCCCGGAGATCAATGGCATCATCGTGGATACCGACAGCCCGGTCATTTTGGAAGGGTTGGCGGAGCATTTTCCGGCGGTGACTGCTTTGGTCAGGCCGGAACACCTGCGGGCCGATACGGTTCCCACCAACGAAATTCTGATTCACGACACGGCCCAGGAGCCGGCGGATTTTTATCTGCAGACCCACTGTACCAATCCCCTTCTGCGTCCGGAGACCGTCTCGGCGGCCATCCAAGAGCTGGTGGGGCAATATCCCACCTATGATTCCCTCTTTGGGGTGACGCGTCTTCAAACCCGTCTGTGGGATCAGCTTGGCCGGGCGATCAATCACAACCCGGATATTCTCCTGCGGACTCAAGACCTGCCGCCGGTGTATGAAGAAAATTCCTGCCTGTACATCTTCACGCGGGAGACCCTCCTCAGACGGCGCAATCGCCTGGGGGAGCGGCCGCTGATGTTTGAGATCATGGCCCAGGAGGCCTGGGACATTGATGTGGAGCTGGACTTTACTGTGGCAGATATTCTGGCCCGTCAACTGCAGGGAGAATCCTGACCCACCTGATCTTTTTTACCCAACGTTGAAATCCAGGGAGTGTGACCTATGACAACTGTGCTTGTATCCGCGCCATATATGCTGCCGGAGCTGGAACGCTTCAGCCCGGTGCTGGAAGCCTTTGGCCTTTCGCTGATTGTCCCCACCGTGCACGAACGCCTTTCCGAAGAGGAAATCCTGGCCTATGCCGGGGAGTTTGACGGCACAATTTGCGGGGATGACCGCTATACACGGCGCGTGATTGCCGCTTGCGCTCCACGGCTGCGGGTGATTTCCAAGTGGGGCACCGGGATTGATTCGATTGACCAGACCGCTGCCGCAGAATTTGGCGTGATGGTCGGCAATACGCCCAATGCGTTCACCGTCCCCGTTGCGGAGAGCGTTTTGGGATATCTTCTGGCATTTGCCCGGCAAATTCCCTGGCTGGATGCCGCTATGAAGGATGGACACTGGAAAAAGATTCGCGGCATGAGCCTCAGCGAAGCGACCCTGGGGGTGATCGGTGTGGGGCATGTGGGCAAGGCGGTCTTGCGCCGGGCCCGGAGCTTTGGCATGGAACTGCTGGGTAATGACATTGTGGAGATTGCCCCGGATTTCCTGCTGGAATTTGGGGTCGAGATGACGAGCCTGGAAGACCTTCTGGCGCGGTCCGATTTTATCAGCATCAACTGCACCCTCAATCCCACCAGCCAGCGCCTGATCACCGCGGAACGATTGGCGCTGTGCCGGCCTTCGGCGGTGCTGATCAACACAGCCCGGGGACCGATCGTGGACCAGAACGCGCTGGTGGCCGCCCTGCAATCCGGCGCGCTGCGCGGGGCGGCACTGGATGTCTTCGAGGAAGAACCCCTTCCGGAGGATAGCCCTTTGCTGGCGATGGACAACGTCCTTCTGGCGCCCCACAACTCCAATTCCAGCCCCCGATTTTGGGAACGGGTGCACTGGAACACGATCCGCAATTTGCTGCAGGGCCTGGAAATCCCGACCGATCGCCTGGAGGCACTCCGCCGGGAATCGGCTGCCTGATGGTATAGAAAAGCCCATAATTGTGGTAAAAAGAAGGGCACATCGCCGGAATTGACCCTGGAATGGAAGGATAGAAGGCAGATGACACAGAAAGAAAATCGAGTTTTGCTTATCACGGGCGCTGCCGGGGGCATTGGCCGGGCCACAGTGCATGTCTTTGCAGCGGCCGGATGGCGTGTGATTGGCGTGGATCGCAAACCGGATGATGGGGATTTCCCGGAAGGGGGCGTGTATATCCAGGCGGATATCTCTGATCCCAAATCTCTGGAGGCGATTTATGACCGCGCTTCCGCCTATACTGACACCCTGGATGCGGTGGTGAATAACGCAGCCGTGCAGGTGGCCAAACCTCTGATTGAAACGACACCTGAGGAATGGGATCGGGTGATGGCCTCCAACCTGCGGTCTGTGTTTCTGGGAGCCAAACTGGCCTATCCCCTGTTGAAGGCCCAGGGCGGCGGGGCCATTGTTAATGTCTCTTCGGTCCATGCTGTGGCGACATCGGCCAATATTGCGGCTTATGCCGCCAGCAAAGGCGGCCTTCTGGCCCTGACCCGGGCTATGGCCATTGAGTTTGCTCCGGATGAGATCCGGGTGAATGCCATTTTGCCCGGGGCGGTGGATACCCCCATGTTGCGGGCGGGATTGGGCCGCGGCCATGTCGGCCAGGGGGATGTGCTGGACCGGTTGGAGAACCTGGCCCGGAAGACGGTCAACGGCCGCGTGGGTCAGCCAGAGGAAATCGCCCGTTCGATTTATTTCCTGGCCGACAGCCGGCAGTCGTCCTTCATGACCGGACAGGCTTTGATTGTGGATGGCGGGGCGACCGCCCGATTGAGCACGGAGTGAGCATGTCTATTAAGCAAACTGTCAAAAAAATCCTTCCGGATTCAGTCTGGAAGCTGGCCTCTCAACGCTATTGGGCCTGGTATAACCGGGACCGGCATCTTCTGGCCCGGGTTTTTTCCCCCGTGTGGATGAAGAACAAACACCGTTTGGAAACCTGGCGAGACCGTTTTCGGGGCCAGCGGTGTTTTGTGGTTGGGAACGGCCCCAGCCTGCGCAAGACAGACCTCAACAAATTGGAGGGCGAATTCACCTTTGGGATGAACCGGATTTATCTGGCCTTTGCAGAGCGGGATTTTCAGACATCCTGTCTGGTGTCTGTCAATGACCTGGTCCTGGAGCAATGCCATCAGGAAATGCAAACGCTGGACCTTCCGATTTTTGTGACCTGGCGGGCACGGAAGTATTTTGACGCCGGACCGCAACGACTCTTTCTGGATACCGATTACACTCTCCCGGAGGATTTCAACGGGGACGCTACCGGACGATTGTTTGAGGGCTTCACGGTCACCTATGTCTGCCTGCAACTGGCCTTTTTCATGGGCTTTTCAGAGGCCATCCTGATTGGCGTGGACCACAGCTTTGTCACTAAGGGCCCGGCCAATGCCACGGTGACTTCGGAAGGGGAGGACCCCAACCATTTCAGCGGCGCATATTTCGGAAAGGGCTTCCGCTGGCAGCTTCCAGACCTGGCCGGGTCGGAGCGCGCCTACCGGATGGCCCGGGAAGCCTATGCAGCGGATGGGCGCCGGATCCTGGATGCCACCGTGGGCGGCAAGCTGACCATCTTCCCGAAGGTGGATTACGGGAGCCTGTTTGATGCCAATGACTGAACCCCTGGTTTCGATCATCACCCCCTCATATAATCAAGCCCGCTATCTGGAGGAGACTCTTCGCTCTGTTCTTTGCCAGGACTATCCCCACATTGAATATATTGTGATTGATGGCGGGTCCACCGACGGCAGCCAGGCCATCATTCAGGCCCACGCCGATCGCCTGGCCTATTGGGTTTCAGAAGAGGACCAGGGCCAGGCGGACGCCATCAACAAGGGCTTCCGACGCGCCCGGGGTCAGATCGTGGCCTGGATCAATTCGGATGACCTGTATTATGGTTGTGATGTGGTCAGCCAGGCCGTGGCAGCCCTGACAGCGGAGCCGGACCTGGGGATGGTCTATGGCAATGGGGTGATGGTGGACGCAGCAGGGCGATTGCTGGACTGGCATCCCTACCGCCAGTACACTCTGGAGGATCTTCTGTCCTTTCAGGTGCTTTTGCAGCCGGCGGTCTTTATGCGGCGGGAAGCGCTGGAAGCGGCAGGGTACCTGCGAAAGGAGAGTCATCTGATCCTCGATCATGAGTTGTGGGTGCGAATAGCCGCTGCTTATCCCATTCGCCATGTGGACGCCACCTGGGCGGTGGAGCGCACCCATCTGGACGCCAAAACAATTGCCCAATCAGCCCGGTTTGTGGATGAGGCCTTTGCTTTTGTGGAGGGATTGCGTTCGGAACCGGCCTTTGAATCGGTGTTTTCCCAGCATGGCGACAAGATCCGGGCTGGACTGCATGTTTTTTCGGCGCGGCGCCTGATTGATTCAATGGAATTCAGGAGGGCTCTGCAGCACTTCCGGCAGGCCTGGCGCATCCAACCCCGGGCGGTGCTGCAGGTCTGGTATAAGTGGGTGCAGGCTTTGGGTGGGGCTCTGGGGCTGAGCGGGTTGTTTTTGTGGTATCGGCGGACCCGCCGCCAGCTCCAGCACACGGACCGCTATCTGGTTATGGATGCCGATGGCTTCCAGTGGCAGGCGGAAAAGCCTGCAGCGAGGAAGGACCTGTGAGCAAGATGGATCTGAAATCGCTTAAAGAAAAAATTCAGAACCTGTCCGTGGAGATCGTTTTGCCCGTCTTTGTGCTCAGCCTCATCCTGCACGCGACCCATTTCTTCCCGGATTTGCGGGATATCAATATCTGGGATGAGGCGACCTATCTTCACAGCGGATATACTCTCTTGACGGAGGGGCGCCTCGTGGACCTGGCCGGTTCTCCCCTCTCCAGCCTGCTGTATGCCCTCACCAGTCTGCCTGTTCTCAACAATCCCCAGTGGTTTGTACTCAGCGATGCCATCGCCCGGATTTTTCTGTTCAGCCTGATTTTTTTCAGCGCTGCTCTGATTGCCCGGGAGTTGCGGCCCTTTGCCAACCCCTGGGTGATGCTCGGGTTGGTGTTCATCGTGCCGGTAGCCACCACGATGTATCTCTTCCCCAGCGACGTCCTTTTTGCCGGATTGTCCGGTCTGGCTTTCTGGCAGATGCTGGCGTTTTACCGCTGCCGAAAGGAAAAACATCTCTGGTGGGCTTCGGTCTTCATGGGTTTGGGTGCGCTGGCCCGGGCTGAGGGCTTGCTGCTTATTGCAGCCATGTTGATAGTTTCCCTGTTGTTGATCCTGCCGGATCGCGCCTGGTACCGGTCGGTTATCGCTGTGCTGATGCCCTTTCTCCTGCTGATAGGCGGGTACATCTTGTTATTTGGCCTGGTCACCGGGAATTTTGGCACCGGGCTTCCCCAGCGAACCTTCAATAATTTTGAGAGCGGCCATGAGGTGATCTATTCCCAAACGGGGATCTACACTCCCACCATCAGCGCCCGTCTCGAATCCCGGGAGGTTTTCGGCACCCCCACAGAGAATGAGTTTTCTGTGTTCCGAGCCATCCGCCGCAACCCCCGGGTTTATTGGGAGCGGCTGTATCGCCAGTTTTTCCTGCTGCCCGGCATTCTGAGGGAGGCCTACGGGAATAAATTCCTCCTGGTGCTTGTCTGGCTTGGTATCCGCGGCACGGTGGCCCTTGTCCGGCGCAAGGATACACCCCTCCTGGTGATGATGATTCTGTGGCTGGCCCCCCTCGGGGTGGGGTTCATCAATACCTTCTTCCGGGTGGGTTATTTCAAAATGCCCTATTTTGTGGTTTTTGCCCTGGCCAGCATCGGGCTGACAACCATTTTGGAGAATTTCCGCTCAAAAAAGGAACAGATTGGTCTTGCTGCTGGGGCTGTGGCAATCCTGGCTGTCGGCGCCCTGTCGCGCAACCCCTCCATGCTCTACCGCAGCGGACTGTTCCTGTTTGGCCTGGGATTGGCCTATCTTCTCCTGCGCCGGACCACGGATTTTGCTTCCTGGCGGGTGCAGGCCCTTTGGCTTTTGCTGGCGGTGGCTCTGATTATGCGTGGGGCCTATCCTTCGCCGGAACTGCCGTCCTATGGCCGGTCGGATGTGGAGCGCTCGGTGCTTTTTTTGCAGGAGGTCCTGCCCCCGGACAGCACCGTGTTGGCCGGCGCGCCGGCCATGGTCTGGGCGGCTCGGATGGATTATGCCGGAATCAACTCTTATGATATTCCTGCGTTTGAATCTTCTGAGGATTTTATGACCTGGCTTACGGTTCAGGATATCCAGGCGGTGTATGTTGATCTGCATTTTCCTGATGTCTATGCGGACATTGTCTCCACCCTGGCCGGAGGAGGATTGGAAGAAGTCTATTCAACCCCGGAACGGGATATCTTGATTTATCTGGTGGAGGATGCGGACCTTTCCGCGCCTGAGGGGAGCGGGTAATCATGCAGAAGCTTTGGAGCAAACTGAAAGCGTGGTTCCTGGATCTGGTTCGGGATCCCGCCCTGGCAATTTATCTTGTCGCAGTGGTGATCTATCTGCCCTGGTTTTTCCCGAATCTGAGTGATATCGCTCCCTGGGATGAGACCTATTATCTCATCAGCGGCAAGCAGCTCCTGGCGGGACAGCCGCCGACCCTGGCTTATGGCCCGCTTCTGTCCTTTTTTTACAGTCTGTGCTATCTTCCCTTCCGGGGATCGCCCTTCTGGTTGATTCATGCCAATTCATTGGGGCGTTTTTTCCTGTTCACGTTTGTGTTCATTGGGGCTGCGGCTGTGGGACGGGCAATGAAACGATATTTTCACCCCTTGTTGCTGCTGGGATTTCTCTTCCTGCACCCTCTGCTGGTGGAAAATTTTGAATATCCTGCCGACTTGCTATTTGCGGCGATTTCCGCTCTGGCATTTGCCCGGGCTGTTCGGTTTTTGCACACCCGAAAGCTCAAACACATCTGGTGGGCTGCCTTCTGGTTGGGCATGGGCATGCTGACCCGTGGGGACGCGCTGATCCTTTTTGCTGCGCTGCTGGTCTTTGTGGTTGTCATGGGGAGGAAAACCCACGCCTGGTGGCGGCTGCTTCTGGCGATGGTGGTCCCATTTGTCGCCCTTTCCGGGGGCTATGTCCTCCTGCGTGGGGCCATCACGGGAGATTTTGATACTGGCATGGCCGCCCGGGCATACACCGCCTTTGAACAGGGGCAGGAAGTGGATATGCCGGCGGCCGACCAGCGCTTTGGCGCTCCGACGGCCAGCTACTACGTGGCTCGGGAGCGATTCGGCGCCCCGGAAGAGAATGCGCTGTCTGTCCTCCGGGCCATTTCCCGCAATCCGGAGGCCTACTTCAACCGCCTGAAAGCCGTTGTGAAGCTCCTGCCCGGTTTGTTCCTGACGGCCTATTACCGCCGTTTCACCATTTTGATTGCCTTTCTGGCCCTGCGCGGCTTGATTGTCCTCATCCGTCAGAAAAAATTGCCCCTGGCGCTGCTGCACCTGCTGTGGTTTTTGCCCCTCAGCGCAGGAATCGCCCGAACCCTGGTACGGGTGGGTTATTTTCGTCTGTTCTTTTTTGTGATGTTTTCCCTCGCCATCATTGGTTTGAAGGCGCTCCTGGACAACCTCCGGCACGGTTGGGAGGGGATCCTGTGGGGAGTGGGTATGGCAATGGTCTTGATCCTTTCCTTTCCCCTGGAAGAGCTGGGGATCCAGCTCGGGATGACAGTTTTCCTGTGCTGGCTGTTCCTGGCCGCTCTTCTGGCCAGGCGGGATGAGCCGCTCCCCAACTGGCGGATCATGGCCATGTTGCTGCTTTTGGCCGGTGCTTTTCTCCTGAAGGGCAGTTTCCGGATCTACCGCCCCCGTGTGTTGGGGAAGGATCCCCGGGAAGCTGCGTCCCTGGTTTTGCGGGAGGTGACTGACCCGGGGGATATCGTGCTGACCGGGACGCCCTCGGTGGTCTTCCTGGCAGAACGCGAAGTGGCTAATTTTTACGGGCAGGATATCCCCGAGTTTCCCACCTCGGATGCCTTTATTGACTGGATGGCCAGCCAGGATTTTGATGCGATTTATCTGGACCTGGAAGCCCCGGCGCGCTTGTGGGACCTCAGCTTTGCGCAGGCGGGAAACCGGCTGACTCTGGTGTATGGCGATGAAGCGGATCAGGTCTACATTTTCCTTCTGGATTCGGTTTATGAACCCGAGATGTAAAGAAAGTTGTGAGAATACCAGCGTGAACAGCCAACCCCTCGTATCTATTATTACCCCCTCGTATAATCAGGCCAGATTTCTGCGGCGGACGATTGAATCCGTCCTCTCTCAGGATTATTCGCCGGTGGAGTACATCATCATTGACGGCGGTTCCACCGATGACAGCCGGGCCATCATCGAATCCTATGCTGATCGTCTGGCCCACTGGGAATCCATTCCTGATCGGGGTCAGACCGACGCAATCAACAAAGGCTTTGCCCGGGCGACCGGGAAGTATCTGGCCTGGTTGAACTCGGACGATGTTTACCAGCCTGGCGCGCTGTCTGAGGCGGTGGATTTCCTGGAGAAGCGCCCGGATGTGGGGATGGTCTATGGGGATTGCACGTTCATTGACGCCCAGGATCGGGTCATTGGACGCTTTCCGGCCGCCCAAACCAATTACACTCGGCTGCGGCGCGGCTATGTGCACATCCCACAGCAGGCTTCCTTTTTTCGGACTGATTTATGGAATAAAGTTGGCCCTCTGGATCCCTCTTTTTATTTTGCGATGGATTATGATTTATGGGTCAGACTGGCCCGGGAGGCGCCCCTGGTCTACCTGCCAGGGCATGTGTGGGCCAGCTTCCGGCTGCACGGCGATGCAAAGACCATCGCTGCTGACGACCGCTGTTGGCCGGAGATGCTGCGGGTGCACTATCGGGAGGGCGGAGGTTGGTTTTCACCGATTGTGATCAAATACTATCTCCGGCGCTTGGCTGCTCCGGTGATCAACTGGCGGCGGCGGCGCATGTTTCGTTCCCGGGAGAATTCTACGTTGAAGTAAGTATGTTATAATTCGCACAAATATTCTAATTTCATTCTGAGAATTCTCATCTATAATGGTGATGGAGGCAAAAACTATGCGCGAAGACGAAAATCGTTCTATCAAGAAACCCAAGGAAGCCAAGGAAGGTTTTTTTGGTGAGCTGTACAATAATCTCAAGTTGATCCTGCGGCTGATCCGGGATAAACGCGTCAGTTTTCTTTTGAAGCTGCTTCCGATTGGAGCGCTGATTTACCTGGTGGTGCCCCTGGATGTTTTTCCGATCAATCCCATTGACGATGCGATGATCATGTGGTTGGGGGGCTACCTGTTCATTGAGCTTTGTCCGCCGGATGTGGTCAAGGAGCATCTGCGGGAGCTGCGCAACCCGGTCAGCGCGGATCCGACGGTGGATATGACCCCGCCGGATGTTGTGGATGCGGATTTCAAGGAAGCGGACAGCGAAGGGGAATAGATTGTGCCGGGACTACGCCCGTAGATCCGGAGCGAATTGTCTGTACAAGGGTTCTTCAAGCAGTCAGCCGGATGTGTTATAATCCAAAAGACGATTACTGGTACTTGTTGGGTCCAATATGGAGGTGAATTCTGTGGCATATCGAAATTGGGAAGTGATTAAGATATCCTATTGCGAGCACGCTGGCGAAGAAGTCGCCTTGGAAGCGGAGGTTGTCTATCCGGCCAATTTTCTGCCAGAACAGGCGCCGCGCATTGTTGCTCACCGCTGTTCCCGCGGCCTGGCCTGCAATAGTTACCGGCAGCCCAGTTGTATCTGGGCCGGTACCAATCCGGGGTACGATCCCTTCAAAGAACCTGCTCAAGAAAAACCGGGTTCGTAGTTCCTGGTTCTTATCACAGAGAAAAAACCAGCACAATCCAATGGTCTTTGCCCTGGATTGTGCTGGTTGGTTTAAGGGGGCCAACGGAACGCGTGCAATTGGAAAGGCGCCCATCGGGCGCCTTATTGAACAGGTGGATTAAATCGCCAGGACTTCTGGTTCGCTGCCAGCGCAGGGCCAAGGCGTTCGAACCGATCAGTTGATCACACCCAGGTCTCTGCCAACTTCGGCAAAGGCTTCCAGGGCCTGATCAAGGTCCTGAGGGGAATGGGCTGCAGAGATCATGACCCGGATACGGGCCAATCCCCTGGGGACGGTGGGATATCCCAGGGCCATGGCAAAAACGCCTTTTGCATACAAGCGGCTGCTGAACTCCCTGGCCAGTTTCGCCTCTCCCAGCATGACCGGGGTGATGGGGGTCATGCTTTTTCCGGTGTCAAAACCAAGATTCTTCATCTCCTCTTTGAAAACCCGCGCATTCTCCCAGAGAGTGTCAACAAGGTCGGTGGATTCTTCCAGTAAATCAATTGCTGCGATAGTGGCAGCCACATCGGGTACGGTCACTGCGGAGGAGAAGAGGAAGGGCCGTCCACGCTGGCGCAGCCATGCGATAATTGTCGCATTTCCAGCCACAACACCGCCGACAACGCCAAAGGCCTTGGAGAAGGTGCCAACTTCCACATCCACACGGCCGTGCAGGTTAAAATGGTCCACAATGCCGCGGCCGCCCTCTCCCAGGACGCCTTCTCCATGGGCATCGTCCACCATCAGCATCAGGTCGTGGGACTCGGCGATATCGGCCAGTTTGTCCAGGGGCGGATAGTCGCCGTCCATGCTGAACACCCCATCGGTGACAACCAGCCCCCGGCGATAGGTGCCCTCGTTGGCCCGGATGACCTCCTCCAGGGAAGCGGGGTCGGCATGGTCGTAGCGGATGACCTTGGCCCGGGACAAACGGCATCCATCAATGATGGAAGCATGGTTGAGTTCGTCGGAGAAGATTACATCCTCCTTGCCCACCAGGGCGGGTATGGTCCCGAGGTTGGCCGTGAAGCCGGATTGGAAGGAAATGGCATCTTCCACGCGTTTGAAACGGGCGATGCGTTTCTCGAGTTCGAGGTGCGGGTCCATGGTGCCGGCGATTGTCCGGACTGCTCCGGGGCCCACGCCAAAATCGCCCATGGCTTCTTCGGCCGCTTTTACCAGGCGGGGATGGTTGGCCAGGCCCAAATAGTTATTGGAGCAGAAATTCAACACGCGTTTTCCATCCACAACCAGCCAGGCTCCCTGAGGAGAGCTCAGGGTTCTGATCTCATTGTATAAACCGGACTGTTTCAGTTGTTCAAGTTCCTCATCAATCCATTGTAATTTGGTTGGCATGGCTCCCTCATGATCATCGTAGTTTAATGGCTCAAAATACTTTACCATTATACCTGTACTTTTTGGCCGCTTTCTGATTGGCTGGTTTTTGGCATATAAACTGCATTCCTCAGGGCAGCCGATGCGGTCACAACGGAGCGCAAGCATGGGCGCTGTGCAGGATGAAACGAGAAGCTCATAAGGATTAATGGCCTTATCAAACGAACACCAAACCTCCATATTGTCCCGGGCAATCCGGATTTTCAGCTTGTATGGGATTGGGCTGATCCTGTGGGCTTTCCTGGTTGGAAAGATCACGGCTTTTGACTTGAAATATGGCTTGCTGCTGGTTTTTTTCCTGTTGACCGGTCGGACTCTTGGAAAAAATCCGACATTCCTGGACCATGTCAGAGATCGGAAAAGGGTTGTTCTGAGGCGCCTGGTTCGTTTTGTGTATGCCCTTGTTCTGGCAGGTCTCTTTTTGATTAATCTCACCCTGCTGATAGCCAATTCCATGCTGTTTCGTGACAAGCATCTGATGCTCAACGCTCCAGGGGACTTTTGGTTGGGTATGCTGACTTTTTATGGGGGGTTGGTGATTTTTGGAGCACTGGTGGTGACTATTTTTCGCAGTGCGGCGGGTGATGGGGTGACATTCTCTCAGAGATGGCTCATTCTTGGACGCCTTGCTTTTTCCCTCGTCGTCGTGGTGGTTTTTGTGTTTTCTCTTGAAGCGACCGCTGGTGTGTTTATTGCCCTTTTCCCTCACAGTTGGAATGGGCATCATGTGGGGGCGATTCCCTTTCGCTATTCCACTGTTGCAGGGATTGATTGGGACAAGTTCTCTCAGGAAGCCTATGCTTTTGATCACATGGGCTATATGGTCTATGATGAAAAATTGCAGGAATATGTCCATATCAATTATTCCGGTGCGTATCTGAATGTGGAGAATCACAGGCGGGTGACGCCTGACCAGCCTGAGGTGTATGAGTCAACAATTTATGTCTTTGGTGGATCAACGGTTTTTTGTTCCGAATCGCCGGACGCCTATACCCTGCCAGCGCAGTTGCAGAAGCTGTTGTTGGAAGCTTATGGCCCACAATATCGTGTGGTCAATATGGGTGTGAAGGGCTATGTGGTTTCTCAGCAGATTAACCGGCTGCGGGGTGTGGCCTTAGAGCCGGGGGATATCGTGGTGTTTTTTGATGGGTTCAATGATGTTTCCCTGAATTTTTCATGGGACTTTTATGCGGAATGGCAGCTTGACAGTTTGGGCAAGAATTCCTTACTTCGCATATTGCCACAGGCTCTGGCAGAGCGCTCCGCTTTGTATGAATATTTCCTTGCGCCACACAATTTCAGACCGGCGGTTCTCAACGATACGGAGGAGCTTGAGGAACGGTGGTCAACTCTGTCTATGGACATGCTTCAGCAGATTCAGACTGCACAGGAGATTGTTTCTGACTCCGGCGCTTATTTCATCCACTTTTTACAACCGACCTTATTCTCCGTTTCCGGCAAAAGCCCCAATGAACTGGCAATGACTAAAGATTATGGCACTGTTCCCAATGGGTGGGCGGAGGTCGTCATGGGTGGGTTCGATGTCCTGGCGGCGCTTGAGCCCGAGTATGATCGGTTGGGGATCCATTCTGTTGATTTCACCTATGCCCTGGACCCCGTTTATCGGCATACGGATCTGGATATTTTCTATGATTCTGTGCATATCACCCATGAGGGCAACCTGGTCCTGGCGGAACAAATGCTGCTGCACCTGACCCCTATCATCGAAAGCCCTGCTTTTTTAGGTGAGTAATGTGAAGGAGCCCACTTTGGAGACCCCTTCTTTCCCCCACTGTCATCCGGTGTATTAAATTATCAGGCCTTCTCTTATTATTGGGAATTGTAACGGGGTATCTCTTTGGAGCATATACGGCTATCACGGTTCCTGGGGGAATTGTTTTTCTGCTGACTCTGGGAATGATATCATTCCCGGTTTGGATTCTTTCTGTGATAAGGAGGTGTAAAAAATCGCTGCCGAAGGTTCTGGATTTCCTCAAGGATGGACCCCTCTTTCTGGTTGTTTTCCTGACCCTGTTCTTACTTCTGATGTTACGCATTGTCCGCTATTCTGGTTTGTTTGTGGATTATCAGCAAGTCCTCAGGGCCCCTGATCGCTTTTGGTGGAGTGTGGTGATGGTCTATTGTGCCTTTGGGATGGTATCCTTTGTACTTTTTTGGTCTCTGTTCCGGTTGGCGCGATCCAGACCCCAGCATCGCCGCTCTTTGAATGTGATTGGAAGGGGCTTGTCGGGGCCTTGGTATTTGTGGGGTTCCATTTCACTCTGGAAGTCCTGGCAAACGCGTTTATTGCCACCGGGGAAAGAAGCTGGAACGGCTGCCTCATCAACCCGCCATAGCAGCAACCTTACTATCCGGAGGATGGGAATGTGTTCGCTTTTCGATCAGAGCAAAAGAGCGTCAATATTGATGCCGTCATGGTTGAGCGTTATGGATTATTCTTTCCTCAAGATTTTTCTGGCGACTATGTAAACATTGCGGGTCACATCCGGCGGACTACGGACTATTTGATCTCTACTTCCCACAAATGGACATGGGCAATCTCGCCATCCTGACTGTTCAGGACTTCAATGTTGAGGATGTCCACGAGATGGGTTTCGGAAAATGTGAGGGTGACATCCCGTACAACGGTAGAGCGATCCGCCTGATCTTCCACAGTTTCCAGCTTTTCTCCCCCGACCGCGGCAGTTGCCGTGACCCGGGAAGGAGCGCCGCCAATCCATAGGGTCAGGCTGCTGATCTCCACGGGTTCCGGGAAGGTCAGGATCAGGCGCAGGGGGTTGGCCTCCAGGGTGCGGATCAGGGTGGTGGTGTCCTCGTCAAAGGCATGGACGATCTCGTTCATATCCAGGGTGGGGTATTGTACAGAGACCGTCTGGCCCAGGATTTCAATGGTATCTTCGAGGAGTACCTGTCGGGCAGTCCGTTCCTCTTCAAGGATGGTCTCGATGTCGTCCACATAGTCCAGGCGCACGAAGAAGAAACCGACCTGGCCATTGGGGTAGTCAATGGTTTCTTCGATGGAAATGTTGGTGAATTTGCCGGATTCCTGGACCCATGAAAGGTCTTCTCCCGTCATAACAAAAAGCATGTCGCGGTCAAGGGGTTTCTGATCCAATCCCCAGGCATTGATATTGCCCATGCGGATATTGGGGAGGTCGTTGGTGAAGTAGCGCATGACCACATCGGGGGCATTGGCCCAGGTTGAGCTGACCCGGATGCTGGTATCCGGGTTTTCCCGGGCGATTTCCGCCACCCGGGTGAAGACCTGGGGGCCGCCATATTGCAGGCCGCCCAACCCATAATCCTCGTACCAGGTTGGCCCGTTGCTCAGCGCATCGCCCAACATCCAGATGCTGATGAAGGTCAGGACGATGAAAAGAACCCCGGCCAGGAGGGGATATTTCACCCGGGACCATTTGCGCTGGAGCCAATCCAGGCTGCATTCGAGTCCGATGGCAGTGATGAGGGTGGTGGGGATCACGAAGACCATTCCCCGGGTGATGCCCCAATCGGCGATGGCTGCGCCGCTGGGCGCGGCCAGGGTTGCCAGGAGGAGGGTCCGGTGGGCGGGATCCCGGAATTTGCGGATGCAGTGGATCAGACCGATCACCCAGAAGGGAAAGGTGATCAGGAGGATGTGCCCATAGCCCTTCATCACATGGCGGTCAAGATCTCCCTTGTTGGAAAAGAGCCAGGCAGGCATGTGGGCCGTAGGCCAGAATCTTTCAATGATGGAGGGGTTGGGCCAGAACCAGTAGACCGGATTGAAGCCTTTCAGGTAATTCCCGAAGTATGTCAGCAGTTTTTCCCCCAGGGAGATTGGCTTGACCCAATATGAGTTGAGAACTGTCAGATGATGGAGTCGTTCTTCTCCCTGGGTGAGAGAGAAACGGATGAAGGGCAGGGCCAGCAGCACCAGCACACCGAGGCCGATCAGGGCCGTCTTGCGGTGTTTCCAGTGGTACGGGGCATCGGCGATCAGCAGCATCACCCCGGTGACCACCATGATGACCTGTCCGGGGCTGTAGGCATAGAACGCCAAAGCGCCGAAGACCAGGGCAGGAAACAGGAGTCTTGGCTGGTTGGCGCGATAGCGGAGATAGAAATAGAGAAAACCCGCGTACATGGACGCCATAATGACCGTTTCGAAGGCGGTGCGGGAATGGAGGAACCAGGCGGGCACAACTGCCAGAAGCAGCGGGCCCAGCCACCAGAAGCGGCTTTTGACGTGGTCTCGCAGGATCAGCCCCAGGGAGATGGCGGCGATGAGCGTCAGCAGCACAGAAACGCCCCGGGTGACCCAGACGGACTTACCAAGTATCAGATAGGGCAGGACCTGGGCATACACCGAGAGGCTGAGATTATACTGGCCGCCGTTCTCAAAATAGGTGGGCAGGAAGATATCATCATAATTTCTGAATCCATCCCGAACAAAATCAGCCGCAAGCTGTGTCTGGATGGCCTCATCTGTGAAGAAGAAGATGGGGAAGTTGGGCAGGCTGATCAGGCGAGTCAGAAGGTAGATCGCCAGCCCCAGCCAGAACAGCAGGACCGCCAGGCGCTTGTAGGGGGGGCGCCCTGTAGTCTCTTCCCCGGGTTCCAGGAGGTGCAGAACAAAACCTTTCAAACCGTGCCAGGTCTTCTGGAGCCAGGGGGTCAGCCGGCTGTCCTTTTTTCGGCGGGGTTTGATTCTGGCCTTCTTAGGGGCTTTTTGGGGCTCCTGCCTCCCGGCGACGGGTTCGCTCTCCAGGGTGATGTGCACCCGCTGACCCCGGTCAAGACGGAGATGGATATGGACGTCATTGCCGTCCTGGTTGGTGATATTGACCTTTTCCGGTCCGGTTGTAGGGGAGTCGTTTTGGTTCATTTCAGGGTTGATCGTGGGTTGGGTATGGGCTGATTATATCATGACTGCCGAGGTTAATTAAGCTGTGCTTAATCCGTCGCAGCCCGGGGGTGTTTCGGGTCGCGAAATCACTGAAACTCGCTGTCGGGTTCAGAAGGGCCACGGGATGGGCTGCCAATTGCCCTGACTGGCTGCTGGGAAGCCCCCCAGGGTGAACCACAGCTTTTGTTGGGTGGGGCTGCAAAGGTTGGCGTAGACGGTGCCATAGCCATCATCGCACTGCTCCACCCCCGGGTGGGCCAGCACGCTGATCAGCGTCTCAGGGTTTGATGAAGCTGGGAGGGCGTCAAGAAGCCCTTCCAATTTTCGGAGGCGGGCCACAGACTCCGGTGCATAGCTTTCCGGTGGATCAGGGGTTTGGAGGGCCTGATAGTGATTCGTCCCGGCGATGAAGTCCCCCGGACAGTCCAGCCGGGCGACCTCCTGGGGGGAGCATTCCAGAACGGCCCAGGTGCCCTGGCGTCCCTCCGCGGCAAAAACCAGCATCCCGCTGGTGCGCTTTGTGGTGCGCAGGACGGTTTCAACTTCCTCAGGGTCCTTGCAGGTTTCGAGCATCTCCGTCAGGAGGACGTAGGGTGTCCAGGCCGGGCCTTCAGGGGGGACGAAGGCGGGGAGGTGGTTGTAATGCAGCCATAGGCCGGCCTGATTCAGACCGGTGGCGGCGAAGATCTCCCCCCGCATGCCAAAGGAGATGAATCCCAGGCGTCCGTTCACCTGACGCCGAATGGCATAGCCCCACAGGTCCGGGACCCACAGATCATTGTTTCGGCCGATCCAGAGATGTTGGCCTTCTTTCCGGAGGTATCCGCTGCAGCCCCCGGCATCCACATACCCCCATTCGGCAATTCGCTGCAGGGGAACCCCTGAGCCATCCGCCATGCCCTCCAGTTCGGTCTGATAGCGCTGGGGCAGGCTCCGGTGCCAGTCCATGGCCCCGGCGGACAGAGCGGCCCAATCCAGATCGCCGAACCGTCCCGGTCCTTGGTGGAGATAGCGGTCAATGTCGGCTTCGAGCTGGCCGCCCAGTTTCTCCCCCAGGGTGAGACCGATCTGGTACGGCGTTCCGGTCAGACGCAGATAGCGGTCATCGGGGATGTTGTGAATCATGGCGGGAGATTTCCTTGATTTGCCGAAGGTTAAGTTGATTGATTTTACCTTAATTCGTGTTCCGGATTGCGCTGGGTCTTTTTTTTGAAGGATGTCAAAACCCAGGACTTTAAGGTATCATATATTTTTATAGGACTAGTATTTTCCCATGGCTCGATTGGAGGAAGGGACAGGTATGAAACATTTTTGGAATGTTCTCACGGTTCTTGTGCTGGTTTTGATCCTGGCAGTGATCGCCTGGGGCATCCTGACCTACCTTAATCCCTACCATGCCCTGAACCCCTTTCCTCCGGCAACCCCGGAGAATTCCCGGATCCTGCTGGGATGGCTTGGTGCGCCATGGTAGTGCGGTATTATTGATGAAAACCCGGTTGGTACCTGATTGGATTTGATGATGACGGATGCAATTTCCCCTGAACTTTTTGAACATTTGGTTGAGCTGGCGGCCTTCGCCTTCGACGCAGAAGAAGCCGATTATCTGCGCGGAGAGCTCAATAAACAACTGAAGGCCATCCAACAATTGGAAACGGTTCCCCTGGAACGGGATGTCCCCCCGGCTATGCATGGCGTCCCTTACACGCCGGAACGCAGCGCTGATTTGCGGGAGGATGTCTGGGACCCTTGGGAGGATCCTGAAGGAATCCTGGACCAGGCACCGCAGGTTGAAGATGGTTACATCGTTGTCCCCGATATTCCCCACACAAAGCTGGATTGAGGCGCTATGGCGTTAATGGATCTTTCTGCAGTTGACATCGCGCAAGAAGTGCGGCAGGGCGGTCTGTCCGCTGAGGCTGTGCTTCAGGCAGCCCTGGACCGGGTGGCGGCGGTGGATGGGCGGCCCGGGGAGCTGGATTGTGAGACTCTGACTCAAGCGGACCGGCGCAAGGTGCATGCTTTCATCACCCTTACGGCGGACCGAGCGCGCCAGCAGGCCCGGGAGGTGGACGCTCGGGTTCGGGCGGGGGACGATCCCGGTCCCCTGGCCGGGGTGCCTGTGACCATCAAGGACATCTTTTGCGTCCGGGGAACCCCTTCCACGGCGGCATCCCGCATGCTGGCCGATTTCGTGGCTCCCTATACGGCTACGGCCGTTGCACGCCTGGAAGCTGCCGGGGCCCTTGTCCTCGGTAAGGTCAATCTAGACGAGTTTACTTATGGCTCCTCCAGCGAATCCTCCGCTTTTCAACCCTCACCGCGCAATCCTTGGGATCCGGAGCGGGTTCCGGGGGGGTCTTCTGGAGGGTCTGCCGCTTCGGTGGCGGCCCGCGAAGCGCCCCTTTCCTTGGGCACGGACACGGCCGGATCCATTCGCCAGCCGGCGGCTTTTTGCGGCGTTGTGGGCCTCAAGCCCACCTACGGTCGCATTTCCCGCTACGGTCTGATCGCCTTCGGCTCCTCCCTGGATTGCCCGGGCCCGTTGGCCAATTCTGTGCAGGATGCGGCATTGATGCTGTCGGTGATGGCCGGGGCGGATCCCATGGACAGCACGTCGGCCCGGGAGCCGGTCACTGATTACCTGGCCAGCCTGGAAGCGGATGTGAAGGGGATGCGGATTGGTTTGTCCCCCGATTATCTGCAGATCACCTTCCCCGACCCTGAGACGGGTGAACTGGTCCGGCAGCCCCTGCCGGAGGAGATTCAGCGGATCACCCTGGAGGCGGCGGAAGCCCTGGCCCAACAAGGGGCAGAGATTGTGGAAGATGTGCCCATGCCCAACACCCGTTATGGCATCCCGGCGTATTTTGTCATCAGCCGGGTGGAGGCTGCTTCCAATCTCCACCGGTATGACGGGGTGAAATACGGTTACCGCACAGAACAACCCTTCCGGGATCTGCGGGAAATGTATCGCCTGAGTCGGGCTGAGGCTTTTGGACTGCAGCCCAAACTGCGCATTTTAATGGGGATGTATGTCAGCGCAGCCCAATACAGCGAACGGTACTATGACCGCGCCCTGCGGGTTCGTTCCCTGATCCGCTCCGATTTTGATGCGGCCTTTGACCCGGAGGGCGCCTACCGGGTGGATGCCCTCCTGACCCCGACCACCCCCAGCACGGCCTTCCGGATGGACGATGTGTATGGGGACTCCGTCCTGATGCAGTACGCCGATCAATTGACTGTCCCTGCCAACCATGCCGGCATTCCGGCGATTTCTCTCCCCGGCGGCCTGGCAGAAGATGGTATACCGGTGGGTATCCAGTTCCTGGCTCCGGATTTTGCGGAGGATACGCTGTTCAGGCTGGGGCACAGATTTGAAGCCATCACACAGGACGCTCCCTGGCGAAGAGTCCGGCCGGCAGTCCTGACGGATCTCACATAGGAGGTGTCGCATGAATAACAACCTGGCAGTCCAACCCGGTTCGGATGAAAAGGTGATGGCGGGTTTATCCCATCTTTTGGGTCTCATCCCGGCCATCATCTTCTGGGCACTCAAAAAAGAAGAGTCGGACTACGTCCGCCATCAATCCCTGCAGGCGATTTTCTATAACATTTTCTACTTCCTGGCCAGTCTGCTGGCTGTCTTCGCTACCTTTGCTCTGATGATGGTGGTCATTGTTCTCGTTTTTGGATTGATGGTTCTATCCCTCAACACCGCGGAACCTGAAGCCATGGGGGGGATTTTTTCTGTGTTCTCCCTGATCGTTGGGTTGTTTCCGTCTTTGATTGGGGTGTTTTTCCTGATTGCCCTGCCTTTGCGGATCATCGGGATAATCGCATCTATTCAGACCTTCATGGGCAAGCCCTGGCGCTATCCATTGATTGCCCGGTGGGTGGATGGCGTCATCGCCTCTCCGGAGAAAGCGGAGACTAATGCGGGTTGATTCGGATCGCCAGGCCCCCCGCCAGGATGTCGGCGCGCTTTTCTGGCTGGTAGTCGGAGGGATTGCCCTGCTGGGGATGGGATTGGTGTGGGTCGCCACACGCTGGGGCGCATTCCTGGGGGATGACAGCTATTATTATGTTCAGCCTGCCCAGGCAGCCCTGACGGGAGATGGATTCTCGCCTTCTCCTTTTTTTGCCCCGGCGCTGCCCTTCTTGATGCTTGTGTTGGGATGGCTGGGGGCGGATTTGGTGATCGCCTTCCGTTTATTGAATGCGGCCCTGTTCGGGGTGAACCTGGTTCTGACGGCTTTAATCCTCCGGGAGTGGAACCTTCGCCCCGGTTTCGTTTTGTGGGGTGTGGGATTGGTGGCTGTGGTGGATGTGTTCATCGAAACCCACGGCTGGGCCATGAGTGAACCCCTCTATTTGACCTTCACTCTGGGGGCTATCCTGTGCTTGTTGAAATACCTCCGCGCGGACCGCTGGACCTGGCTTTTAGGCTGCACCCTGTTGGCTGCGGCTGCCAATCTGACCCGCTATGCCGCCTTACCCCTGGTTCCGGCTGTGGGGTTGGCTCTGTTGGTTCTGGATTCACGGCGGGACCTGGGCCGGCGGTTAGTGCGGGCTGTGGTTTTTGGGTTGGCTGCTGTTCTCCCCTTGGCTGGGTATCTTCTCAGAAACCGGCTGATGAGTGGACGGCTGACCCGGTATGAAGCCTTTCGCATCCCGCCCCTGAGCGGGGAAAAACTGCGCTGGTTTTTATATAGCATTGAAAGCTGGTTCATTCCGGGACGGTTTATCAAAGGGCGAGAAATCTTGGCCGGGGTCGTCCTTGTGGTTGTGATCCTTGGGGCCATGTTCCTCTTCCGCTTCCTTCACCGGGATGTCCCTTCCGGGAAAAAATCGCCTGTCTTTTCCCCAGGAACGCTGGTGTGGGGGCTGTTCATTGTGTTCAATCTGGTGATGCTGTTCCTCGTGCGGGGCCTGTCCGGGTTGGCCCCCTACAATGTTCGTTATCTGGTCCCGGTTTTGTTGGGCCTGCTGTTGATTCTGGCCGCAATCCTGGATCGGGCTTGGGGTCGGGCTCGGACTTTTGTGAAGGCTGGGATGATTGTCTTTTGCGGTCTGTTTTTTGTGTATTATGCTTATCGCGGAGCGGATTTCGTCCTTCAGACCCGGCGGACCGGATTGGGATATTCCAATATTGGCTGGCAGGAGTCTGAAACCATTCCCTACTTGGAGGCTCATCCGGATCTGGACTACGTCGCCACCGGCGAGATTGGGATTTATTTCTGGACGGGCGAGAAACCCCCGCCCATTGTGGCCTATGGCTCTCTGGCGGGTCTTCGTGCCCATTTGTGTGAAACCGGCCAACTGCTGGTGCTGATGGATCAGATGCCCCCTGAGCTTTATGGATATCCCCGGGATCAGCTAGTGGAAGGCCTGAACCTGGTGCATGATTTTAATGACAGCATGGTGTATGCTTGTTCTCAATAAGCGGCCTGGGGTTTTGCTGGGCTTTATGAAGGTGATGTGATATGACAGATTATGAAGTGATTATCGGGCTTGAGACCCATATTCAATTGAACACGGTGACCAAGATCTTCTGCGGCTGCAAGGCCGATTCCTGGGAAGAAGCGCCGAACACCAATATCTGTCCGGTATGCACCGGGCTGCCGGGGGTGCTGCCGGTGTTGAACGCGGCGGCTGTGCGGAAAGGGGCTCTGCTGGCGGCGGCCATGCATTCCGAGATCCGTTTGACATCTTTTTTTGACCGAAAGAATTATTTTTATCCAGACTTACCCAAGGGCTATCAGATTTCCCAATATGATATGTCCCTGGGGAAGGGTGGTTTCATGGATGTTCCTATGCCTGAAGGCAGCGTGCGCAGGGTGCAAATCACTAAACTGCATTTGGAAGAAGACGCAGGGAAGACTAAGATGGAAGGGGGGCGGCGCTATGTGGATTTTAACCGCTGCGGTGTGCCCCTGGTGGAGATGGTGACCGGGCCGGATCTGCGCTCTGCAGATGAGGCGGCTCAATATCTGATCCGTTTGCGTCAACTGCTGCGCTGGCTGGGGGTTTCGGAGGCGGATATGGAAAAGGGGCATCTGCGCTGTGATGCCAATGTGTCCATCCGCCCCCGGGGAGAAACCGGATTGAACACCAAAACGGAAATCAAAAATGTCAACTCCATTGATGCCGTGCGCACTGCAATCAATAAAGAGATTGCGCGGCAGATCGCCCTGGTGGAGGATGGCGGTCAGGTGGAAGCCTGGACTCTGGATTGGGACGAGACTCACAACCGGTTGAATAAGATGCGCTCAAAGGAAACGGAAGCGGATTACCGGTATTTCCGGGAGCCGGACCTGCTGCCCTTGCACTTATCGGATGCATGGCGGGATTCTGTCCTGGAAGAGCTGCCTGAGCTGCCCCTGGAGCGACGGGCGCGCTTTATGGCCGATTATGACCTGCCGGAATATGATGCGGACATTCTCACAACGGACCGTCCCCTTTCCGAGTATTTTGAGGCAGCGGTGAAGGCCTATGCTGCGGATCCCAAGGCCGTGTCCAACTGGATGATGAACGAGGTCTTGCGGATGCTGAACGACCTGGGGTGCCAGGCTGATGCCCTCCGTTTGGAGCCGGAACATCTCGCCGCGGTGATCCGTTTGGTAGACGCGGGCACGATCAACACGGCCACCGGCAAGTCCTTGTTGGGCAAGGTGCAGGAAAGCGGGAAGCCGCCAGCGCAGATTGTGGAGGAAGAGGGATTGGGGCAGGTCAGCGATGATGCGGCTTTGCAGAAGATCATTGATCAGATTCTGGCGAACCATCCGGAGGAAGTGTCCAGTTTCCGAGGGGGCAAAGAAGGACTGTTGGGCTGGTTCATGGGTCAGGTGATGCGGCAGACCCGCGGTAAGGCGGACCCCCAGTTGACGCGTGCGCTGTTGCTGAAAGCTCTCAAGAAGTCGTGAGGAGCTGTTTTACCGATCCATTTTGCTTAACAAACAGAGACGCCCCGGTTTTTCCGGGGCGTTTTTTGCTGGATTGTAGGAAGGAACCGGGCGGGGGTCAGTCTGTCCCGTTGTTCACGAGACCATGTTTGAGGGCCAGCACAGCCGCCTGGGTGCGGTCTGAAACATTCAGCTTGGTGAAGATTGTGCTCAAATAATTGCGGACGGTTCCCTCGGAGAGAAACAGGCGTTCCGCGATTTCCGCATTGGAGAAGCCCTGGGCCAGGAGGGAGAGCAGTTCGTGTTCCCGGGGGCTGAGCTTTTCCGCCAGGGTGGAATCCTTTTCAGGGGCATGATGGGCTACCTGTTTGAAGAGCTTGCCCGCCACAGCAGTGTCTACCGGGGTGCGGCCGGCGGCGGTTTCTTTGATGGCGTGCACCAGGGCCTGTTGATCGGCATCCTTCAGGATGTAGCCGTCCGCGCCGGCCCGGATGGCATCGAAGACCCACTCGTCGGCGTCATAGGTGGTCAGCACCAGCACATGAATCCCGGGATGGGCTTTCTTGATCTGGCGGGTGGCCTGCACGCCATTCATCACCGGCATTTTGAGGTCCATCAGCACCAGATCCGGTTCCACTTCGGGGATCAGATCCAGGGCGTCCGCGCCATCGTGGGCCAAGCCCACCACACGCAGCCCCGCCCCGGCATTGTTGAGGATGGTTTTGAGCCCTTCCCGCACCATCAACTGGTCGTCACAGATCAAGATATCAATCATATGGACCTCACTTTTCCCCGGAAGCGGATAACGGTTCCCTCCCCGGGTTGGCTTGTGATTTCCAGGCTGCCGTTGATTAATTCAGCCCGTTCCCGCAGTCCGCGCAGACCGTAGGTGTCGGATGAGCTGTTTTGGGGGTCGAATCCAATGCCGTTGTCCCGGATGGTGAGGGTGAGAGTCCCTGCGGTCTTTTCCAGGGCCAGCCAGATCTGCCGGGCCTGGGCGTGGCGGACGATGTTTTCCAGGGCCTCCTGGGCTGCCCGATAGAAGGCCTGGCTCAGGTCTGGCGGGACATCCAAGGAGTTTTCCGGCAGGTCCAGGGTGAGCTCCGCCCCGCAACGGGCAGCAGCGGATCTGGCCAATTCCTGCAATGCCAGGCACAACCCCAGGTCTTCCAGAGGTTCAGCTCGCAGGGCCTGGAGGGCCCGGCGGGTTTCATTGAGCCCCTCCCGGGTGGCGGTGATGGCTTCCTCCAGTTTTTGCCGGGCCTGCGCTGGCTGGGGGTCCCACAGGGCGCTGACAGCTCCCAGATGGACGGCCAGGCCGCTGAGGGTGTGGGCCAGGGTGTCATGGAGCTCCCGGGCCAGCCGGTTGCGCTCCCGGCTGGTGGTGAGGTGCTCGAGGGTCATGGTATAGCCCAGGAGCTGGCGGTTGGCCGCCTTGAGCTCTCGGCGCTGCTGACGCTGGGCGGCCATCATCCGGGTCACTAAAAAACCCACCACCAGAAAGGTGATTGTGCGGGTGAACAGGACGCCGGAAACATTCAGGAAGGACAGGAATATTTCATTATCTCCCGTGACCAGCAGGAACACGAGGATATCCAGCAGGGTCGAGCCGACGACAAAGGCGACCACCGATTTGAAGTTGTACTGCCAGGCGACCATGATCAGGGGGATGAACAGGAGGGGGATCAACTGCCAGGAGGTGAGAATAAGGCTGAACTCGAAAAATTCAAAGGGGATGGTCAGGTTCTGATTTCCTTCAACCAGGATGGAAATGGTCACATCGGGGTTGAAGCGCAGCATGGAGGTAAGATAGGTGCGCACAATGCCCCCGCCGGTGGCGAGGAACACCAGGAGGGGCACAAATAATTTGCCGGTTTTTTTTCGCGCCCAGGGCCAGTATAATAATCCGAGCATGAGAAGATTGCTGAAGGGGATGACCCACAACGGATCAATCAACAGAGCATCCCATCCCAGCCTGAGGAAGATCGAGACGGTCTGGATGGAGGAAATCCCGACGAGGACCCAGGAAAGAAGGCGAAAAGTGCGCAGAAGACCCGGTTCGAGTTGGGTGGTTTCATTCATGGCATTATCTTAGCATATTCCCCCTTGCTTTTGCTGTTACGCCGGTTATTCCAGGGCATGACGCTTGTCATCTTTGCTGATGACAGCTTTCACAAAGCTTCATGAAGCTCTTCACTAACCGCTATAATCTTCTGTGCGATATGATAAGAAAAAATTTGGAGGCAAAGAAATGACAGATAAAAACAAAAAGAAAAAAGGACGGGCGTGGATCTGGATCCTCCTCGCCATCGTCATCATTGTTGGGGCCGTCCTGGCGTGGCGGATCATCGTGCGCCGGCAGGCGGCCGCCCAGGCCAGCGCCAATGTGGAAACCGTTGCCTATGAACGGGGCAGCCTGAGCGCGAATATTTACGGCACCGGCACCGTCAAATCCTCTCAGATGGCGGCGCTGACCTGGTCTGCCAGTGGAACTGTCGGGGAAATCTATGTGGATCTGGGTGATTCTGTGGCGATGGGGGAGATCCTGATGGCCCTCGAGGCGGATTCCCTTCCCATTGATGTTTTGCAGGCCCAGATTGATGTCATCACTATTCAGAACTCCCTGGATGATCTGTATGACAATTGGGAGGCCCAACTGGCCCAGACGAAGCTGGATCTGCTGAACGCGGAGGAGACCCTTGAGGATTTGGAAGATGAACGCCAGATCATGAACTACGAACGCTGTTCCGATGAGCGGATTGAGGAACTGGAAGAGGAATTGGACAACGCGGAAACCATTCACCAATTCCGGCCCAGCGCCACGACCCTCCAGGCTGTCAACACCGCCCAGGCGAACCTGAACTATTGTCTGGCGGATTATACAGAGGAGGAAATCGCCAAAGCGGAACTGCAGGTGGAACTGGCCGAGGCCCGGGTGGTTGAACTCCAGGCTGAGGTTGATCTGCTGTCGGATGGCCCGGATCCTGATCAGGTGGCGATTCTCGAAACCCAACTGGCAATTGCCGAGAGCCGTCTGGAAAGCAGCCAGATTGACGCGCCCATTGACGGGATTGTGACGGATTTGCCTGTTCAGGAGGGTGATATCGTCCAGCCGGGTTCCATGGCGGTTCAGGTTGATGATCTCTCTCAACTGCATCTGGATGTACAGATTTCCGAGGTGGATATTCCCCTGGTGTCTGTCGGCCAGACGGCGGAGCTGGTGTTTGATGCCTATTTTGACACCACCTTTACCGGTGAGGTGACAGAAATTGCGCCCATTGGGACCGCCTTTCAGGGTGTGGTGGAATATACGGTGCGGATTGCCTTGCTGGATGCGGATGAGCGCATCAAACCGGGGATGACGGCTGCTGTCAACATTGTGGTTGAGGAAAAAGAAGATGTCTTCCTGGTGCCCAATGACGCCATTGTGGTGATTGACGGGCAGGAGCATGTGTATGTCCGGCGCAATGGCGGATATGAGGCCGTGGAAGTCACTCTGGGAGGCTATTCAGGGGAATTCAGCGAGGTGGTCAACGCGGCCATTGCGGAAGGGGAATTGATTGTGGTGAATCCCTCCGCCGAGATCACCGGGGAGCGTCCCTTTGGCCCGCCCAATGGCGGTCCCGGCGGCGGATTCAGGAATTGAGGCGGTTCTGATGACACAAAAAGCTCAGGACAATGTCATTCGAGTTAAAAATTTGACCAAGGTGTACCAGATGGGTGAAATTGAAGTGCATGCCCTGCGGGGCGTCAGCTTCACCGTCCGGCGGGGGGAGGTCCTGGCCATCATGGGACCTTCCGGTTCGGGGAAATCCACCCTGATGAATATGATTGGCGCCCTGGATATCCCCACGGACGGGGATTACTATCTCGAGGGGGAGCTGGTCTCAAGCCTGCGGGATGATGAGCTGGCCCTGGTGCGCAACCGGAAGATCGGTTTTGTCTTCCAGAAATTCAACCTGCTGGCTCGGGCAACTGCCCTGGCCAATGTGGAACTGCCCTTGCGCTATGCTGGAGAGAACGGCAGCCGGAAAGATCGGGCCCGGAAAGCCCTGGAATCCGTCGGGTTGGGAGACCGGATTTATCATCAACCCAATGAATTATCCGGCGGTCAGCAGCAGCGGGTGGCCATCGCCCGGGCGCTGGTAAACAACCCATCTATCATCCTGGCGGATGAGCCCACCGGGAACCTGGACACAAAATCCGGCGATGAGATCATGAATCTCCTCCTGGAATTGAACCGCACCCAGGGGACAACCTTGCTGATCGTGACGCATGATCCGGAGGTGGCCACTGTGGCCGAACGAATCATTTACCTGCGCGATGGTTTGATTGAAAACCAGGAGGTGCGCACATGAACATTCTTTTGAATATCAAGGAGGCCCTGGAAAGCCTCAATGCCAATAAGATGCGGTCCTTGCTCACGATTCTGGGGATTGTGATTGGAGTTGCTTCGGTGATCGCCCTGCTCTCGATTGGTGAGAGCGCGGGAAATTCGATCACCAGCGAAATTGAGAGCATCGGAACCAATGTGATCTATATCCTGCGGGGCAACGATGAGGATGATGTCTCCAATCCCAAGGATCTGACCCTGCGGGATGTTGAGGCCTTGTCCAACACCTCTCGAGCGCCGGATATTGCTTTTGTGGCGCCGATTGTTTCCGGGGTGACGGAAATCGCCTTTGGCGCTGAGGGCGATGAGACCTCCATCAGCGGTGTGACTCCGGACTACCAATTTGTGCAGAATCTGGAGATGGAAGAAGGCACCTTTATCTCCCAGCAGGATGTGGAAAGCCGCAACGCGGTGGTGGTCCTCGGCCCGGAGATTGCTGAAAACCTGCTCGGACGCAGCGCGGGGGTTGTTGGGAAAACCGTCCGGATTGGCGGGTACCCCTTCCGGATCATTGGCGTGACCAAGGCCAAG
>DAOTUG010000155.1:0-26081 GCA_034437335.1 Anaerolineaceae bacterium | reverse complement strand
GCTCCGCTTCCTGGGGGCCTGGCAGGAGCAGGGTTTGGGTGGTTTGCGGGGTGGGCGTGGGGGGGCGTTGGCTGCGCCAGCGGATGCCCAGGAGGATCGCAGTGACCAGGATGCTGATCACCAGGACCGCCAGGAGGCAGCCGATGACCACCTGCCCCTTGCGCAGGCTGGCCAGGGGGCCGGATTTCCCCGGGGGCATCTTGGCGACCACCACGGTGATGTTGTCGTGTCCGCCGCGCTCGTTGGCCATGCGGATGAGGATATCGGGGATGTCGGCCACCCGATGGCCCCGCAGGATGGCCCGGATTTCCTCATCCCGCACCAGGTCCGTCAGGCCGTCACTGCACAGGAGGAGGGTGTCCCCCGGTTCAAGCTGCAGGCCCTGGTTGCGCAGGGCTTCCGCATCGCTTTCGCCCTCAAAGACCCACAAACGGAAGTCGGGCTGGGGAACGGTCTTCGACCCCAGATAGCGCCGGATGACATGGGCGTTAGGGTGGCCGGAAAGGTCCTCCCCCTCGGGAATCAGCCCGGCCTCCCGGGCTTCCTGGAGCCAGGTGTGGTCCGTGGAAAGCTGGATGAAGTCCTTGCCCCGCAGGAGATAGATGCGGCTGTCGCCCAGGTTGGCGGTGTAGAGTCGGCGGCCGATGATCCAGGCGCAGGCGCAGGTGGTGCCCATGCCGCTGCGCCCCCGGTCGCTTTGGGCGGCCTCATAGATGGCCGCGCTGGCCTTGTGGAGGGCCTCCTCGAGAGTCTTGAGGGGGGCGTTGGGGCTGCTTTCCGCCACATGGCGGGTGATGATTTCCACCCCCATCTCCGCCGCCACCTCCCCGGCGCGCTGTCCGCCGATGCCGTCGCAGAGGACGGCCAGGAGGGAGGGCTCGCCGCGCTGCTCCCGGGTCTGGAAGCCGGTCACGCCGAAGCGATCTTCGTTTTCTTTTCCGGTCCGGCCGGGGTGGCTGCCGGCTTTGACGATGAGATGGGCTGTTTCCGATTTAATCATAGGATGGTTTCGTAGTCTGAGACGCTGATGGCGCGTTGCGCTTCGGGAGATTCTATTTTAAACCGAAATCCGCACAATCCGAAGTGAATCAGGTCGCCAGATTTCACCGGTACATCTTCTGTGCCGATTTGCCGGTAGTTGACCCAGGTGCCGGTTTCGGAGGAGAGGTCCTTCAGCCAGAACTGGCCGTTGAGGGCGGTCAGACGGCTGTGCAGGGGGGCGATGGTCGGCGCGTCCAGGGGCAGGGCGCACCGGCGCGGGTCCCGTCCCAGAAGCGTCACCTTCTGGGATATGCGCAGGGCGGATGGGTCGCCGTCCTGGGCGGGGCCGTTGAGGGGGATCAGCCAGGCCAGGGTTTTCTGTCCGGGGGCGCCGGGGCTTTCCGGATGGGCCCTCCCCAACATGCGCCTCTTTAAGTTGTTGGTTCTGCGCTGCGTCAACAAGCGGCGCAGGCCCCACACCAGGAGGGCCAGCAGTATCAGGCCCAGGAGCCCTATCCCGGCGATGCGGAGGATGCGGGCGACGTCCACTTCCGGTGGAGGGGGCTCCGGCGCCACAACCTCCACCGTCACGGGGACGGTGATGGTTCGGGCTTCCAGCCCAAGGGAATCCACCACCTCCACCTGAAGGGTGTGCTCCCCTGGTTCGGTGAAGGCGCTCAGATCCCAGAGGAAATGCGTGAAGGGCGGGGCGGTGTTTTCATCCACCACGAGGCCGTCCACAAACAGGCGGCTGGCCGTGATCTGGCGCGGGTGCTGGTCCGGGAACTGGATCAGGATCTCGAGGGGCAGGGAAGAGGGTGTGAAGGCGGCGTCCGGGGCAGCCGAGTCGGCGGTCCGGGTGATGACGGCGGGGGGCGAGACGAAGATCGGATCGGGGGGCGCCACTTCCAGATAGAATGGCTGGCTTTCGCCTTGCAGGGTCACTCCGGGCAGAGCCGCCTCCAGGGCCAGGGGGTAGGTCCCGGTTGTTGTGATCCGGGAGGTGTAGGTGAGGGTGTAATGGGTCCCCAGGCTGTCCAGGTAGGCCCCTGGGTCCGGGATTTCTTCCACGCCGGTGAAGCCGAAGAATTCCCCGCCGGTTGCGCCGGCCAGGTCCTCCAGGGCTTTGCCCTGGTCGTTGGCAAAGTAAAGCTCGCTGGCGACCATCCAGACGTTGATGTGGATGGCTTCGGACCGGGCTGTTTGGGCCAGCTCCGTCAGGCGGGGGATCTGCTCCGCCGTGGGGGGCGGGGTGATATACAGCAGGACTTTGTCCACCCCAAAGGGCGTCACGGTCTCCCGGGAGGTTTGGATGGCGGTTTCCAGGCTGGTCAGGTCGGATTCCACGGCCCGGAAATTGGGCTGGAAGGCGTTCAGGGCCTCCAGCCAGAGCCCGGTGTCGTCGGTCCGGCGCACCTGGAGCCCCTGATTGGTGATCAGGGTCCAGGCGTCCTCCGCTGTCAGGATTTGCTCCGGCGCCCAGTTCCTCAGGGCCGCGGCGATTTTTTCAAAGCGGGAGACCCCTTCCGCATCGCGCAAATCGAGTTCCCGGTTGGCGTTCAGGGCCAGAGTCAAATGCACTCCCTGGTAGGTTTGGGTCAGGGTTTCGATGGGGAGGGGCTGGTTGTTTTCATACAGGGTCACCTGGTTGGCTTGAAGATCCATCCCCACGGAGGGGTCCGGGCTGAAGATGTCAAAGGCCACCGCCATGGTGGGGAACGCGGCGGTGTCGGGGGGCAGGACCTGCAAAACTGCGGCGGGTTGGGCTGTGGATGGGTGGGACAGGGGAGAGAGGAGCAGCCAGAGGGCCAGGAGAAAGCAGAGGGCCCTGGGGAGGGGATAAAAAAGCGCGCCAGGGACAGATTGCTGCCCCTGGCGGCCATGGTGTTGGGATCGTGAATGGGCTTCTGACATCACCGCTGCCGGATGGTTCAGACTTCCGGCTCTTCGTCCGTTTCGGTGGCGTCAGGATCCGGGATTTCAGGGGCCTCGTCTTCTTCGGGGCCTTCCCCGGTGATGATGGTGGGGGTCTGCCCATAATCGCCGGTCAGGCGGCGGTAGGTCAGGGTCCAGCTTGCCAGGACATAGGCCTTGAGGATGCCGCCCAGGAGGATCACGATGGGCAGCACGATCAGGAACAGCACCAGGGTGATGATCAGCCCGACGGTCAGGCTTTCAAACCCGGTGACGGCCAGGTTGATTAACACCGGCAGGAAGGTCAGGAAGATTGGCAGGACCAGGATGAAGCCGACGATCAACTGCCCGATGCCCAGGATCAGGAACATGACCAGGACATTTCCCGGGTTCTTGATGAGCACATTCCAGGCCCGGCCGATGCCCTCAAAGATGCCCTTGTCCTCGTCAATGATGGCGATGGTGGTGAAGTAGATCATCACCTCGATGAACCAGCCGATGGGGATCAGCAGAAGGGCCCCCAGGCAGCAGGTGCAGACCACGAAGAGGAACAGGGGAATTGCCAGCAGGAGGGTCAGGATGAATCCTCCCACCCGCAGGCCCAGGTTGAGGAGAAAGACCTTCCAGTAATAGGGTTTGATGCCCTTGAAGATATCGCCCAGGGAAAGGGGTTTGGCGTCTTCCTCGGCCTCATCAGCCATGCTGGTGCCCTTGATGACGCCGGCTTGTCCCAGGGTCCCGAGCATCAGAAAGATGACGGAGAGGACAATGAGCAGCGCCAGGACGCCGATGGCGATGGCGATCCAGACCCAGGGGGGAATCTCCGAAATGAACTCAATGAAATCCCGCAGCATGGGCTGATTGCGCGGGTTCATGATGGGCGGGCCTCCGTTGCCATTGGTGGAAGGCAGGGTGGAACTTCCGCCCCCGCTGCCTCCGCTGCTGCCGGTGCTGCTGGCGCAGCCAGCCAGGATGCCGAAAATCCACAGGACCTTATGCTTCCAGACGGTTTTCCAGGCCTTTGATAGAATTTCTCCAAAATCCATATTTCGTCTCCTTATTGAATTAACGTGCCTTGGTTTGGGTTGGGAATGTTCCCAGTATTTATTATATAGTATCCCGGCGGGTTTACATAGGATTAGGCCCAGGGCAATCGCATTTGATTAGTATGCAACCGCAAAACTCGATTGTGGTTGTGGGTTTTCCAATAACTTCTCTTCCTCTTCAATAAAAACCCCATCCTGCCGCAAGCTGAGCGCCCTCACAAGCTGAGCGCCCTCAAGGCGCTTCAGCGCAGTGCAAAGGGCCAGGAGGCCCGTGCTGCCCCATCAGCGCAGTGCAAAGGGCCAGGAGGCCCGTGCTCGCTGCGCTTGCAGGCTTCCTTTTCCTCATTCCCACTCAATGGTCCCTGGGGGTTTGCTGGTGATGTCATAGACCACCCGATTGATGCCCGGGACTTCGTTGACGATCCGGTTGGCGGTTTGGGACAGGATCTCATCGGGCAGCCGGGCCCAATCGGCCGTCATGAAGTCCTCCGTGGTGACGGCACGCAGGGCAATAACCTCTTCATAGGTGCGTTGGTCGCCCATCACGCCCACGGCCTTCACGGGCAACAGGACGGCGAAGGCCTGGGAGGTGCCGGTCTGGATGCCCTTGGGATCCTGGCTCAATTGCAGCAGGCCGGCCCGGCGCAGCTCTTCGGTGAAGATGGCATCCGCCGCCCGGAGCTTTTTCACCCGCTCCGGGGTCACTTCCCCCAGACAGCGGACAGCCAGTCCGGGCCCGGGGAAGGGTTGGCGCCAGACCAGGGCCTTGGGCAGCCCGAGGGTTTCTCCCACAAGACGGACTTCATCCTTGAACAGATACCGCAGGGGTTCCACCAGGGCAAAGGTCATATCCTCCGGCAGGCCGCCCACGTTGTGGTGGGTTTTGATGCGCTGAGCCTGGGAGCGTTCTGGCGCGCGGGATTCGATCACATCAGGATAGATGGTGCCCTGGACAAGGAAGGGCGGCTGGCCCAGTTCCCGGGCGGTCTTTTCAAAGAGGCGGATGAAGGTCTCCACGATGCGGCGGCGCTTTTCCTCCGGGGCGGTGACCCCTTCCAGGCGGGAGAAGAAGGTATCCGCCTCGTCCAGGACGACCAGATTGGCGCCCAGATTCTCGCGGAAGGCCTGTTCCACCCAGCGGACCTCGTCCTTGCGCAGCAGGCCCGTATCCACAAAGACGGCCGAAAGCTGGTCGCCCACGGCTTTCTGGACCAGGGCAGTGGCCACGCTGGAATCCACCCCGCCGGAGACGGCGGCCAGCACCCGGGAATCCCCGATCTGCTTCTGGATGCGCGCTGCGGAGCGGTCAATGATGGACCGGGGGGTCCAGTCCCCCCGGCAGCCGCAGACATCCAACACGAAACGGCGCAGGATCCGGCTCCCCGAGGGGGTGTGGCGCACCTCCGGATGGAACTGCAGGCCGTAGTAGTTGCGCTGGTCGTCGCCGATGGCGGCGATGGGGCTGTTGGCGCTGCGGGCCAACACGTCGAAGCCCGTTGGCGGACGTTCGATGCGGTCGCCGTGGGACATCCAGACTTTGGCGTTGTCGCTGTCCCCCAGGAGGGTGGAGGGCCCGGTGAGGAAAATGCGCGCCGGGCCGTATTCGCGCTTCCCGGCCGGGGCCACCTGTCCGCCCAGGGCGTGAGTCAGGGCCTGCATGCCATAGCAGATGCCAAGGATCGGCAGGCCCGACCCCAGGATGCACTCCCTGATGAAGGGGGCGTCGGGTTCATACACGGAGCGGGGGCCGCCGGAGAGGATGAAGCCCCGGGGGCTGTGGGCCATGATCTCCTCCTCCCGGGAATCCCAGGGGATGAGTTCGGCGTAGACCTGGGCCTCCCGCACCCGACGGGCAATGAGCTGGGTATATTGTGAACCGAAGTCCAGGATGAGGATGGTTTCAGGCATGGGGGTCTCCCGGGGGTGGGGATTCGCTGATCAGATGGCAGTGCATTTGGGGGATGGTCTGGTTGGGGCCGCCGTTGATGATGAGGCGGTAGCCGCAACGCGCCAGGTTGAAGTCCGTGATGAGGGCTCTGACGGCCTCAAAGAGTTCCTGATAGAAGGCGGGGTCATTTTGTGGGGCGTGCAGGAGGGACGGGACGGCCCGTTTGGGCACCAGGAGGATGTGCACAGGATAGCAAGGATTGGGATGATGCAGGGCGACCCAGGTGGTGTTCTCAAAGAGACGTTGGCCGGGCAGGAGGGCCTCCAGGTGATCAAAGAAGAGGGTCACCAGGGGGCGCAGGGGCTCCCAGCGCGCAACCCTGGACAGGAAAGCGAAGCCTTCAGCTTTCAGCGAATTCAATTTTGCCATCGTCCAGGGAGGATACCCCGACCAGGGATTCGATGGGGATATTGAGATAGGAGAGGAGGGCCCGGCCGCCTTCGAAGGTCTTTTCGATCAGGGTGCCGATTCCGACCAGCTCGGACCCGGCCGTTTGGGCCAGGCGCACCAGGCCGGCGATGGTGGCCCCGGAGGCGAGAAAATCGTCAATAATTAAGACCCGTTCGCCCCCCGCCAGATATTCCGGTGAAACGATCAGTTCCACCATGCGTCCCTTGGTGTGGGAGGGGGCCACCGTCAGATAGACGGTGTCGGGCATGGTGATGGGTTTGTGCTTGCGGGCATAGACCACCGGCACTTGCATATACTTGGCGGTCATCAAGGCGGGGGCAATCCCCGAGATCTCCGCCGTCAGGATTTTGGTGGGGCGTGTGGGTTCAAACCGGGCGGCCAGTTCCTTTCCGCAGGCGTCCATGAGGATGGGGTCCACCTGGTGATTGATAAAGGGATCCACCTTCAGGATTCCGTCCCCCAGATTCTGGCCTTCTTTTTCAATGCGTTTCTTTAAGGGTTCAAACAAAGGGTTCCTCCGTGACGTGGGGTACAACTGTATAGACATTTTACACCCCCTTTGGTACGGATGCAGCGCTGCCGCACTTATTTAACCGCTTCTTAAACCGGGCCTGGGATTGGGTTATGGTGCCTGATCCGTTTCCCCTGGGTTGCTGTCCCGCTGGCGCAGGCGGTAGAGGATCTCCTCCAGGATTTTGCGGTTGAAGCTGACCAGGTCCGCCATGATCCCGATCAGAAAGGTGAGAAAGCCCACAATGAGGAGGATGGCGGCGAGGATGAGGGATTGGATCATGCCTGTGCCTCTGCCCTGGAAGTAGAAATAGAGGAAGCGAATGCCGATGGCGGAGCCGGCCAGGAGCATCACCACGCTGATGGCCGTGAACACCCGCAGGGCACGGTACATCGTGAAGGCCCGCAGGATGGTCACGCTGGAATTGACGAGGTAGTTGCGGATGCTGCGAAAAAGGCGGGACGGCCGCTCCGGGGGGTTGGTTTCGATGGGGACAAAGGCCACCTTGACCTTCCTGGCTCCGGCCTGGATCAGGGTTTCCAGGGTGTAGGAATAATTGCTGAGGACCAGGGTCTGCAACGCCACCTCCCGGGTGATGGCCCGAAAACCGCTGGTGGCATCCGGGATCCTGAAACCTGCTGTGGCCGAGACGACGCGGCTGCCGAGGGTTTGCAGGACGCGTTTGTGGGGCGCGAAATGCTCCACAGTGGCCACGCCCCGGTCGCCGATCACCATTTCGGCCTCCCCCCGCAGGATCGGTTCGATCAGCCGTTCGATATCCTCGGCCTTATACTGGTTGTCGGCGTCGGTGTTGACAATGATATCGGCGCCCAGGCGCAGGGCGGCATCCAGGCCGTGGGAAAACGCCCCCGCCAGGCCCAGATGGCGCGGGAGACGGGCGATGTGGTCCGCCCCTGACTGGCGGGCCGCCTCGGCGGTGTTGTCCGTGCTGCCGTCATCAATGATCAGGGTCTCCACCGTGTCCACCCCGGGGATGGACTCGGGCAGCAGCGCCAGGGTCTTTGGCAGGATTTTGGCCTCGTTATAGCAGGGAATTTGAATGATCAATTTCATAAGTAAGCGCTCTGTCACCCGGTTGGTTCCATACAGTATAACATTAAGTGAAAAGGCAGGGTATCCGGCGCGGTGCACCCAGGGCAATCGCATATGGTCTTTTCAAAGGGTAGAATCTATAAAAGAGGAATAATCAGAAGAAAACCACCCAAAGGTGTGGCGAACCTCTTCCGTTATTGCCCTGGATAAACGTGCTGTTTGTCCAATGACTGACCCCATCCTCGTTCCTTCCCCTGAAATCAGGGCGCGCATGCATGCGTCAGACGCCTGCAAGCGAAGCGAGCCCGGACCTCCTGGCCCTTTGCACTGCGTTGATGGGGCAGCACGGGCCTCCTGGCCCTCTGCACTGCGCTGAAGCGCCTTGAGGGCGCTCAGCTTGTGATGCCCCTCAGCTTGCGGCAGGATGGGGTTTTTTTATTGAAGAGGAAGATAAGTTATTGGATAACCCCCAACCACAAGCAAATTTTGCGATTGCAACCTCATCAAATGCAATTCCCCTGGAGGCGCCCCAAAAACCGGGAGGACCCATGCTGGGCCCAGAGGCAATGACCTTTCGATGTTGTCCTTGCGGAAGGGCAGGGGCCATCCTTTTTTTTCAGATTTTCCGTTGTTCGCTTTTGGACCAAGGCCATTTTCAAGCGGTTTCTTGAGCCCATCCGCGGTCATTTCCCTGACATTTTTCTACATCCATCCGAAGTCGGATCGTGCATCAGGGTTATCCGGATAGCCCTTCCGGGGTTGGGTTAAAGGAAGAAAAAACCCCGGCCGGGAAGGCCGGGGAGGGGTTTTTGGGTGATGTCGGCTCAGGCTTTCTTGTCCCGGTTGAAGAGCCACACAAGGCCCCCGGTGACGGCTGCGAGGATCGTGAGAGCTGCCACGGCCTGCATGACGGTCTTGGGTTCCATTCCGGGCATGGTCACCTGCCCATCGCCGTAGTCTTTGAAGTGCTGTCCCCACTTGGTCTTCAAAGCAGCCTTGACCCGTTTGCGCCCGATAAAGGGATACCAGTAGACATTATGGAAAAAATTGCTGGCAAAGTAGCTCCAGGGCACCAGGGGGCTTTGCAGCAGGAGTTTTTCAAGGGGCTTAAGGGGGCCGTGATAGATCAGTTTCTGGCCGCGGGAGGCCAGGGTGTCTTCCTGGACGAAGTTCCAGGGCTCTTCCTGTTCGATGTCATAGCCGAGGATCTCGATCTGGCGGGGGTCGCCAACCCCGAGGCCTTTTTCATGGGCCATGCGGATGAAGCGCAGGGAGAGGGGATCGAAGCCCTGGAGCCGGGCCGAAACCGCGTCAATGGCGACCTGGTCGGCGGATGCCAGCAGGATATCTTTCTCGTGCCAGCGCATGGCGCGGGGTCCGGGTCCATCTCCGGCGAAGGTGCCGTCCATCACCGCGAAGATTCCGGGGTGGATCTCCTGCTGAATGGTCAACAGGTCCACCAGAGTGTCGTGAATCACGCTGTGGGTCCAGTGGCGGTTGCGATGGAGCAGTCCGCCGAAGGCGTTCTTCATGGCCCCGGTGATGGTGGTGAAAACGTGGGTCTTGACGGTGGGAAGCTGGATGATGTTTTTGTCCACCAGGGCTTTGGGGATGAAGATCCCATCCGGATAGACCTTGTCCAGGACCAGCATGGGTTTTTTGGGCACATACTCCACCCATTCAAAGTCCTCTTCATAGAGATAGAGGCAGGGCACCTTGTAAAGGTCGGTGACATATTTGTGTTTGTTGTTGGCTTCCCCTTCACTGGTGTTCACCACGACGGTGTCGTTGTGGATGCCCAGGAGATCCTCGTAGCCCATGTCTCGCAGGGCTCGGATCACACCTTCGAGCTGCCAGGGCGTGGTGGAGCAGGCGGGGTACCAGGTCTGCCAGGAGATGTTGATTTTCAGTCCGGTGGGTTTGTCCTTGGGAAGGACTTTTTCAACCTCCGCCAGACGCATCAGTTGTTCAATATCATCCAAAACGGTTTCAGGGCTTGTTTTCAGAACGGCAACCTTGCCCTTGCCGTGAAAGTCGGTCATGCTATCCTCCGGGGGTATTGGTTTTCCTCCTCATTATACTTATAATCCACCCCGGCTGGTCTGCATTGTGTTAAGATTATCTTTCAGAATACTGTAATTGGCCCTGGGAGGACCATGGACACACAGAAAAGCCTTCATCAGTATCTAGACCCCCTGCCTCTGGGTGGATGGCAATTTCACCGGGAAGTTGGGTCCACCAACGATCTGGCCATGGCCTGGGCGCGCCGGGGCGCGCCGGATTGGGCCCTGGTGCTGGCCGATGCCCAGACAGCCGGACGGGGCCGAGAGGACCGCCGCTGGATCACCCGGCCCGGGACGGCTCTGGCGATGAGCCTGGCGCTGCGTCCCACATCTGTGGAGATGAGGCATGTATCCCGCTTTGCGGCCCTGGCGGCATTGGGCCTGGTGAAGGCTTTGGCTCTGCGAGGGCTGCTGGCCCGGGTGAAATGGCCCAATGATGTCCTTCTGGCGGGCAGGAAGACGGCCGGTGTGCTGGTGGAGGCCCTCTGGCAGGGGGACAGCCTGGACGCCCTGGTTGTGGGAATGGGGGTGAATGTCCACCCGGGATCGGTCCCTCCGCCGGAAACCCTGCGTTTTCCCGGCACGGCGGTGGAATGCGTGCTGGGCAGGCCAGTTGACCGGTGGCATTTGTTGGCTGATATCCTGAAAGAGATGAGGACTTTGCGGAAGGATCTGCCCCGCCCCAGCTTTGTGGTCGCCTGGAATACCCATTTGGCGTTCCGGGGGGCGTGGGTCAGGCTGCGGGAACCGCAGGGAGGGGTCTCCAGAGCGCGGGTTGCTGGGGTCCTGGCCGATGGCCGGCTGGCCCTGACCGGACCGGATGAGGAGGTCCGCTGCGTTTCCGCGGGTGAGATTGAAATCGCATATAATAAGGATAGGAAGGCTTGAACCGAACTTGAACAGGAGCCGAAGAGATGACTGACCCAAACCCGGAACCAGAGCGCACCCCCGAAGAGGAATCGTCGCAATCACCCGAACCGCCAGCCCCGCTGGTTCCCCGGGATCCTGTCCTGGAAACGCCTCTGGATCTGGACGACAACGATGCGGAGGAGGAAACTCAGGAGCTTAAGGGAATGCCTGGGATGACCCCCCAGGAGGAGGCGCAAGAGGGCCCGGCCGATCTGCCGCCTGATTTTGAGCCTATTGAAACCGTTCGGGAAGACCCCGGAGAACCGGAAGCTCCGGAACCTTCTCCTTATTTTCCTGAAGGGACATACCAGGGCGCACAGGAAGCGGAGGAATACTATGATTATTCGGATACCACGCCACTCTATGAACCCTTCGCCCGCAACCCCCCTGAAAACCGGGTCCTGGGGATGACGGCGCTCCAACGATTTTTGGTGGCTCTCATGCTGCTGCTGGTGATTCTTGTCCTGGGCACCTTCTTCTTGCTGATCAGCGGGAAGATCGCTCTGCCGTTTCTCTAGGAAATGGGTTTCATTTAACACAAAAGGCTGCCGGGAAAGGCAGCCTTTGATGGTTTAAATCCGGGCGGTTTTCAGGCCGGGATGCGGGCCATGGCGGCCACAGAATCCCCTTCTTCGAGGTGCATGATGGTCACACCCCGGGTGGCGCGGCCCTGAATGGAGACCTCCGAAACCGCCAGGCGGATGACGATCCCACCGGAGGAGATCAGGCTGATCTCATCTTCGTTCTGGACGACCCGGGCCTCGGTGATCTTGCCGATGCTCTTGATGGCGCGCTTGTCAATGGTGGCCACCCCCATAGTAGCCCGGCCCTTGGGAGTATATTCGGAGAGGTCTGTCCGTTTGCCATAGCCCTTCTCCGTGACCACAAGGAGGTAGCCATTGGGTTCCGCCACTTCCATGCTGGCCAGCCTGTCGCCGCCTCTCAGGCGGATGCCGATCACACCCATGGCCTGACGGCCCATGGGGCGGATTTCGTTTTCATCGAAGCGCAGGGCCTGGCCGTTGCGGGTCACCAGCAGGATGTGATCCTCCCCGGAGGTGAGGCAGACCCATCCGAGCTGGTCATCCTCATCCAGCTTGATGGCGATGAGACCCGAGGGGCGCACCGACTCAAATGCGGAGAGTTCCACACGCTTGACGCGGCCCTTGATGGTGGCCATGGTGCAGAAGTTGGCATCCTCAAAATCGGCCACAGGGACCACCGCGGTGATTTTTTCGTCGTGGCCGATGTTGATGATGTTCACCAGGGGGATGCCCCGGCCGGTGCGGCCCTCATCGGGAAGCTGCCAGACCTTTTCGGAATAGACTTTGCCTTTATCCGAGAAGAAGAGCAAGGTGCTCAGGGTATGGCAGCGCAGGAAGAACTTGACCTCATCCTCATCGCGCATGGATTGGCCGATCACGCCACGCCCGCCCCGCCCCTGGGAGCGGTAGGTGGTCTCTGAGACGCGTTTCACATAGCCTTTCTGGGTGATGCTGACCAGGACATCCTCTTTCTTGACCAGGGCCTCTTCGGAGAGATCGCTGTCGGCGTCCGGGGCGATCTGGGTCCGGCGATCGTCGCCAAATTTCTCGGCCACCTCGTTCAGGTCTTCCCGGATGATCTCGAGGATCTTCCTGGGATGGGCCAGAAGGTCTTCCAGATACTCGATTTCGGCCATGACCTCTTTGTGCTCATCCAGGATCTTTTGGCGTTCGAGGGCAGCCAGCCGCCGGAGCTGCATGTCGAGGATGGCCTGGGCCTGTGCTTCGCTCAGGTCAAAGCGCGACATCAGCCGGGTTTTGGCCACATCGGCGTCCTCCGATTCCCGGATGGTTTCGATCACATCGTCCAGGTTGGCCAGGGCGATCAGCAGACCTTCCAGAATGTGCGCCCGTCGCTTGGCCTTGTCCAGTTGGTGCTGGGTGCGCCGGGTGATGACGGTTTGGCGATGCTGCAGGTAAAGCTGCAGGGCGCGCTTGAGGGTGAGAAGCCGCGGCTCGCCGTTGACCAAAGCCAGGATTTGGGCGCCGAAGGTGGATTGCAGGGGAGTGTATTTGTAGAGCTGGTTCAGCACCCGTTTGGGTTGGGCGCCGCGTTTGAGCTCTATCACGATGCGCATGCCGGTGCGGTCGGATTCATCGCGCATGTCGGAGATGGAATCCAGGCGGCCCTCCCGGGCCAGTTCGGCGATCCGCTCGATCAGGGTGGTTTTGTTCAACTGATAGGGAATCTCGGTGATGGTGATGACGAATTTATTACCGCGCATCTCCTCGATGGTGGCCACGCCGCGCATCACGATCCGCCCCCGGCCTGTGCTGTAGGCCTGGCGGATTCCGTCATCGCCCACGATGATGCCGCCGGTGGGGAAGTCCGGTCCGGGCAGATAGTCCATCAACTGCTCAACGCTGACATCGTCCATTTCTTCATAGCGGTCAATGAGGTGGTTGAGGGCTGCCACGAGCTCTTTGAGGTTGTGGGGCGGGACATTGGTGGCCATCCCCACCGCAATGCCTGAGGAGCCGTTCAGGAGCAGATTGGGCAGCCGGGAAGGCAGAACCTCGGGTTCCTGCAAGGAGCCATCAAAGTTGTCAATGAAATCAACGGTATCCTTGTCCAGGTCCACCAGCATCTCCTCGGCCAGGGAAGAGAGGCGCGCCTCGGTATAGCGCATGGCTGCCGGGGAATCGCCGTCAATGGAGCCAAAGTTGCCCTGACCATCCACCATCAAATAGCGCAGGGAAAAGTCCTGGGCCATCCGCGCCATGGCGTCGTAGACGGCCATGTCGCCGTGGGGATGGTACTTGCCGAGAACCTCCCCAACGATCCGGGCGGATTTTTTATACGAAGAATTGGCCCGGATGCCCATATCTCGCATGGCATACAGGATGCGGCGGTGGACGGGTTTTAGCCCGTCCCGTACATCGGGAAGGGCCCTGGCCACGATCACGCTCATGGCGTAATCGAGGTAGGATTCCCGCATTTCGCTGTTGATGTCCACTTGTTGAATGATACCGATTTCCATAATATTGGTTGACCCTTCTTTGGGGTATTGCAGATGCATTTCCAGTTAAAGAATCACCTCCGGCATCAGGATGGGGAGGCGATTTGTGTCATTGCATAACCTGTATATTATACCCCAGGATGGGCCAAAGGGGATGATTCGCCCCCTGCGCATGCCACATTAATTAAATGAAACGAAAAGGGAAAACTGAGTTGACCCCCCGGGGAGGAACCTTCCGGTGTGCAAAGTTGTGCAGGGGCCAACTGCTGTTTCCAATATCGTTTATAATAAGGGTCGCAGTTTTCAATCCAATAAGGAGAGAGACCATTCGTATGATGAACAATAGACGAACCCCTTACGCTGTTGCAGCAGTCATCCTGGCGGCCCTGTCCCTGATTCTGGCTGGCTGCGCTGGCCAGGGGGGCTATTCCGGCGCCATCGCCTATCAGAAGGTGCTGAAAACGGACAGCCAGATCTTTGTGATGGACCCTGAAGGGGAGGTGAAGACCCGGATTTCTGATCAGGGCGGCTGGAATTTTATGCCAAGCTGGTCGCCAGACGGCACCATGGTGGCCTTTTATTATTTTGATCCGGTAACTCGGATCACCACGGTTTATCAGGTGGATGTGACCAAGCCGGACTTTGCCCCGGTGCTCCTCAGTGATAAGGGCAGTGTGGATACGGAATTTGGTCACCTGAACTGGTCGCCGGATGGAAGCGCCATTCTGTATTACACTATTGATGTGATTGACAATGCCGACATCTACAAAGTTGACGTGTTTGACCGCACCATCACCCGCATCATTGCTGAACCGATCTACTATGATTATGCGCCGTCTTGGTCGCCGGATGGAACCCAATTTGTTTTTGCCTCCAACCGACCGGAAAAGAAAGATCCCCTGTATGATCTATTCCTGGCGGATGCCAACGGGGAGAACCTGGTGCAGTTGACGGATAATGACGGCAGCGGCTGGGTGGATACCCTCCCCGCCTGGTCCCCTGATGGGGAAAATATCGCCTTTTGGCGTTTTAACCTGATTCAGGGAGAGACTTTTGAAGGGGGACCGGAGGGAGTCTGGTTGATGAATGTGGATACCCGGGAGGCGACCCTGTTGTGGGAAGCCAAACTGCCCTCGGGAGAGAACCCGCCGATCTGGTCGCCGGACGGCCAATATCTGGCTTTTCTGGAAGATGCGGAAGATCAGCATCTTTTGCAGGTGGTGGATGTCTCCACTGGCAAGCTGCTGGAGTTGGAAGCCCAGCCGGGAGAAAAACGGGCCCTTTCCTGGTCCCCGGATTCCCGGGCCCTGATCTTCACCAACCTTTCCGACCCCAAGGTGGAGATGTTTATCCTGGATATTAAGAGCGGCATCCTGACAGAAGTGCTGGAAGTTGATCCGGGCGCCTCCATTGGGGATGCTCACTGGGGCGGCCAGTAAGCCGGAACCTGGGTCATACCCGGACTGTAGAAAAAACGGGGCTGCTCATTTTGGGCGGCCCCTTTTCGCGTGGCAGAGGACGGTCGCTTAATCCCTGTACTTTTATCCGTTTTCAGGGGGTTTGTTAACCTTAAAAAGCCGCTGAATATGTCATAAATTGACATATTTGGGGCCTATAATGCCCTTGTCATTGAACAACACATCGTACTAGAAGAGGTGTAACTGAACCCATGTTTCCGGAAGTCATCGTTATTCGCGGCGCAAAAGAGCATAATCTCAAGGGGGTGGATATCACCCTGCCCCGTCACAAGCTGATCGTGCTGACGGGCGTCAGCGGCAGCGGGAAGTCCTCCCTGGCCTTTGACACCCTGTATGCCGAAGGCCAGCGGCGCTATGTGGAATCCCTTTCAACCTTTGCCCGGCAGTTCATCGGCCAGATGGAAAAGCCCAAGGTGGACTATATTGGCGGATTGAGCCCGGCTATCGCCATCGAGCAAAAGCCCGTCAGCCGCAACCCCCGCTCCACCGTCGCCACCGTGACGGAGGTGGCGGACTATCTGCGGGTGCTGTTTGCCCGGGTGGGGTCGCCCCACTGCCACCAGTGCGGCCGGGACCTCCACGCCCAATCGGCGGAGGAGATCGTGGCCCAGGTGGCCGCGCTGCCAAGCGGGACGCGTTTCCAGGTCCTGGCGCCCCTGGCGCGTCAGCGCAAGGGCACGTTTAAGGATGTTTTTGCTCAGGCCAAGGCGGATGGTTTTAATCGCGTCCAGGTGGATGGGGTAACCCTGGAGCTGACCGAAAAGATCCTTCTGGACAAAAACAAGAAACACAGCGTTGATCTGGTAGTGGATCGTCTGGCTGCTGTTGGACGGGAGGAGGACGGCTTTCGGGATTTCCTGACCCGGCTGACAGATTCAGTGGAAACGGCTTTGAAGATGGCGGAAGGGCTGGTCGTGATTGACCGGCAGGGAGAGCCGGATTGGCTCCTTTCGGAGAGTCTTTCCTGCCCGGACTGCGGCATCAGTTTCCCGGATCTGGAGCCGACCATGTTCAGCTTCAATTCGCCCCTGGGGATGTGCCCCGAGTGCAATGGATTGGGGGAGCTGTTCACCTTTGATGTGGATCTGATCATTGATCCGGAGCGGACGGTGGGGGACGGGGCTGTGCGCTCCTGGGGGGAAGTGAACAAAAAGAAGGGTTCCCACATTTTTCGCGCCTCCCAGCAGATCCTGTCCCAGTTCGGGTGCGATCTGGATACCCCCTGGCCGGCCATCCCGGAGGAGGGCCGCCAGGCCATTCTCTTCGGTGGGGTGCAGGTGAAAAGCTCTTGGGAGAGCGATCGGGGGTCCGGCGAGTATGAATATATCACCGAGGGGGTGTTCAACTCCCTCAAGCGGCGATACCGGCAGACCAATTCGGAGAACTCCCGGCGCTGGTATCAGAGCTTCATGAGCCAGCAACCCTGTCCCGTCTGCGCGGGCAAACGCCTGCGGCCGGAAAGCCTGGCCGTGACTGTCGGGGACATCACCATTGACGATGTCATGCATCTGAATATTCAGGAAGCCGCCGATTGGGCCCGGGCCATTGAGCGCTCCCTGGATGCGGAAGCCATGGTCATCGCCGAGGAAGTGCTGAAGGAGATCCAGGGCCGGCTGCAGTTTCTCCTGAATGTGGGTCTGCACTATCTGACCCTCAGCCGTCCTGCCCCGACCCTTTCCGGGGGTGAGGGGCAGCGCATCCGCCTGGCCAGCCAGATCGGCTGCGGCCTGGTGGGGGTGCTGTATGTTCTGGATGAACCCACCATCGGCCTGCACCAACGGGATAACGCCCGGCTGCTGGAAACCCTGGAACAGCTTCGGGATATGGGCAACACGGTGGTGGTGGTGGAGCATGATGAAGAGACCATGCGCCGGGCCGATTTTTTGGTGGACCTCGGCCCGGGCGCCGGAGTCAAAGGCGGCGAGATTGTCGTAGCCGGCCCCCTGGGGAGCGTTCTGGATGATCCTCGCTCTCTGACGGGCAAATATCTCAAAAAGGCGCTGGTGGTGCATTCCCCCCATGAAAAGCGCCGCCCGGTGAATGGTAAGTGGCTGAGCCTGATTGGTGCGCGGCAGAACAACCTCAAGGGGATCACCGCCCGGTTCCCCTTGGGACTGTTCACCTGTGTGACCGGGGTCTCTGGCAGCGGGAAGTCCTCTCTGGTGGCCCAGACCCTCCAACCCCTGCTCTCCCGGGAGCTGCACCGGGCCAAGGACAAGCCAGGGGATCATGACCGCCTGGAAGGGCTGGAGCATGTGAACAAGGTGGTCAATATCACCCAGGAGCCGATTGGGCGCACCCCCCGCTCCAACCCGGCCACCTACGTCAAGGTCTGGGGGGAGATCCGGGGTTTGTTTGCCCTGACGCCGGAGGCCAAGCTGCGCGGATATAAGAAGGGTCGCTTCAGCTTCAATGTCAAGGGCGGTCGCTGCGAGGCCTGCAAGGGCTACGGCCGAAAAAAGGTCGAGATGCACTTCCTGCCGGATGTGTGGGTGACCTGCAATGTCTGCAAGGGGGCCCGATTCAATCGGGAAACCCTCCAGATTCGCTATAAGGGCAAATCCATTGCCGATGTCCTCGAGCTGGATGTGGAGGAGGCCCTGGACTTCTTTGCCAACGTGCCCAAGATCCAACGCATCCTGCAGACCCTGGTGGATGTGGGCCTGGGGTATATCAAGCTGGGACAGAGCGCCACCACCCTCTCCGGCGGAGAGGCCCAGCGCATCAAACTGGCCAAGGAGCTGGCCCGGGTGAGCACAGGGGATACGGTGTATATCCTGGACGAACCGACCACCGGCCTGCACTTCGCTGATATCCAGAAACTGCTGGATGTCCTGCACCGGCTGACGGATGCCGGGAATACGGTGATCGTCATTGAGCACAACATGGACGTGATCAAGACGGCCGATTGGCTGATTGATCTGGGCCCGGAGGGCGGCGATGGGGGCGGCGAGATCGTGGCCGAGGGCACCCCGGAGGGGGTGGCCACCAACGCCGGAAGCCACACCGGGCGATTTTTGCGAAAGGTGCTGTCCCTGCCCATCCTGGAAGGGGACTACGCTGACCTGGTCGCTGAGATGGAAGCGCCCTTTCATTGAATACGAGCGCTTCGGGAGCGCCCTGGAACATTACACGGGATCATTTATTGAGACAACAGAAAGGAAACAAACATGCCAAAACCAAGAGACAAGCAAGCCCTGTTCGATGCCATTGATGCGGAACGCCGAAAGCTGTTGAAGGCCCTGGAGGGACTCACCGATGACGAAATGGAAACTCCTGGCGCCTGCGAGGCCTGGTCTGTGAAGGATATCCTCGCGCACTTGATAGATTGGGAGGGCCGGGTGGTGCGCTGGTATCAGGCCGGGGAGCGGGGGGAGGTGCCCAAGACTCCCGATGAAAACTACAACTGGCGGGAGCTGCCCGCGTTGAACCAGGCCATTTATGCAGCACATCAGCATCGCAGCCTGGCGGAAGTGCGGAAGGCCTTTGCAGACTCCTTTGATGAGATCAGGACGGTCCTTGAAGGGATTCCAGAGGAAGCATTATTCACCAAACATGTCTATGCCTGGACCAAAAACAGCCTGCTGGGAGACTATTTCAATTCTTGCACGGCCGCGCACTACCGCTGGGCCAGCGCGTTGATCCGGAAGTTCACCAGACAACGGCAGTCTGAGTAAACCCATCTAATCCTACCCAATCAAAAGAACAAGAAAGGAAATGAAGCATGCCAGAAATCAACATCAAGACCCACGAAGCGATGACCCTTGTTGGAATGAAAACCCGGGGCAAGGCGATGAGCGGCGAAATCCCTCAGCTCTGGGACCAGGTGATGGCCCGGGCGGAGGAGATCCCCAACCGGGATTATGCCATCCGGGCGGCCTATGGCGTCAGCGTCATGGAACCGGATTTTGAGGAAACCGAGGTGTTTGACTACATCGCTGGGTTCCCCGTGGAGGGCGATCCGCAAGACCTGCCGGAGGGGATGGTCTCCTTTGACATCCCGGAAGGCACCTACGCCGTGATCACCTGCCCCAACCTGGACAGCATGGAAGCAGCCTATGAGAGCCTGTATCACCGCTGGCTGCCGGAAGCGGACTATGCCCTGGATATGGCCCATGGAAATTTCTGCTTTGAGCTGTATGGAGAAGAATTCAATCCGCCGGAGGGCTCTGAGAAATTCTATCTCTTTGTGCCCGTGCGGAAAAAATGAGAAGGTCCTGCCGTGATGCTGCCCCGACTGATTGTCAAACCGGCCTTCACCGTGATCGGCCTTTCCCTGGCAGGGGACCGGTTGAATGGCCATGTGGATGCCCTGTGGGACCGGCTCAGCTCCCGTTATCCTGAGCTGCCCCATGCCGATCCGGATGTCGGATTCGGGGTGCACACCTGGCGGGACGCCCAGCATCAGTATCTGGCCGGGCTGGCCCTGCGCCGGCCCGGCCCCGTGCCCCTGGGGATGGCCAGCCTGGATCTGAAGGCCAACCTGTATGCTGTCTTTCCCCACCTGGGGCGGATGGATGCGCTGGACGGGACTCTGGCGGCGATCTTCCATGACTGGCTGCCCGATTCGGGATATCGCCGGGCGGGGGATTATTATTTTGAGTACTTTGACGACCGGTTCAACCCCGGATCATCCAATTCTCTTCTGTTTATTTATCTCCCTGTTGCCAGGCAGGGGTGAGGATGGGGCCAGACAGCCCGGATTTCATGTGCGATCGGCGGCTGGGCCCCGCCTTTTTTGATTTAAAACCCTGGCCCAACCGCAGATAATCTCAGGGCCGGGGTTAAATTTCAGGTTAAACTTGGGGTATCTTCAACGAACAATGCAAGGAATCCGGAGGTTCAAGGATGAAAGACGAAACACGGCGCGGGGTGATCCGCTGGGCGGTGAAATCCATGGTGTATCTGCTGGTGACCGGCGCAATTTATTTCCTTTCCGCCGGGGATTGGGTCTGGCCGGGGGGCTGGTGGTTCGTGAGCCTGAACGGGGCCAACACCCTCCTGACCGGGGCGCTGTTGGTGACTCGGCGCCCGGACCTGGCGGCCCGGCGCAGCGCCATGAGATCGGGAACTCAAGCCTGGGACAAGGTGCTGGCGCCCGCCATGGCTTATGGGTCTTTCCTCATCGGGTTGATTGCGGCCTGGGTGTTCCGCTTCACGGGGGGATTCTCCGTACCACTCTGGCTGCGGTTGGGGGCCTTTGCCCTGGCATTGGCAGGCAGCCTGATCTCGATCTGGAGCATGCTGGCAAACCCCTATTTTGAGGGTACTGTGCGCATCCAGAAGGAGGTCAACCACCGGGTGGCCCGGGGCGGGCCCTACCGCTGGGTGCGCCATCCGGGATATCTTGGCTATCTGCTTTTCAACCTGGCCTCGCCCCTGGTGCTGGGTGCCTGGTGGGCCTATGCCGGTGTGATCCTGTCCCTGGGGGTGATTCTGGTGCGCACGGCCAAGGAAGACCGCTTCCTGCGGGAGAACTTGTCCGGTTATGGGGACTATGCCCAACAGACCCCCTGGCGCCTATTACCCGGCATCTGGTAGGGTTGGAGGGTCTTCATAGCGGGCCAGGAGCTCCAGGGCGGCGGCCTTGACCTTTTCCACCAATTCGGGGGGTTCGAGGGCCCGGGCCAGACGCCCCCAACTGAGCACCCAGCCGGCCGCCCAGTTCAGATTGTCCACATCAAAGCGCACGGTCACGGAGCCGTCTTCATTGTCCGTGACCTGCAGCCACTCGCCGCTCCGCTCACGCATCTCCGGGGCGGCTTCCGGCTCCATGCGCACAACCACTTCAAACTGGCTTTCCCAGCGCATGGATTCTTCCAGGTAGGACTTGGCGTCAAAATCCCGGGGCATTTGGAAGGGTTCTGTCAGAGGCGTGAAATCCTGGATGCGGTCAATCCGGAAGGTGCGCATTTCTTCCCGCAGGTGGCAGAACCCGATCAGGTACCAGTTGCCCCAGCGGAAGGAGAGGGCGTAGGGATCCACCACGCGGTCCGTCTCCACCCGGGAAAAGCTGTGATAGCGGAGGCGCACCTGGCGGCTTACGGCCATGCAGTCCCGCAGGACGGCCATCAGGTCGTGGTAGGGGGAATAGTCCCGGTTGGCCCCGGCCATCACCACCAGGCGGCGCTGGGTGCGCTGGACCTCCTGCCGGATATCGTCCGGCAGAACGTTGTCCAGTTTGGCGGTGAGTCCGGTGACCGCGTCCTGGAAGGTTTTGCCCCAGATATCGGCCACCAGCCGGGCGCCCATGTAGAGCACCGTGGCTTCCTGGGGGGTGAAGATCAGCGGGGGGAGTTTGTAGGAGCGCAGGAGGGAGAAGCCGCCATAGGGCCCCCGCTCGGAATATAGGGGGATGCCCATCTCTTCCAGCATGCCGATGTAACGGTGCACGGTGCGGTCTGAGACATCCAGCTCGTCAGAGAGTTCAGAGACCGTCCACTGGCGGCGGGACTGGAACAGGAAAATCATGGAAAGAAGGCGGGTGGCCACATTGCTCATGCCGGGAATCTTACCACAGAAATATGACGGAATATGACATAAATTGATGCTATACTTTTCCTGACCGGCAGGGAAAGGGACGCAAATTCACCTATGAGAACGGATTGGAGGATGTTGTTATGGAAAAAATGATCGCCTTTTGCGGGTTGGACTGCGCCGGGTGCGAAGCCTATCTCGCCACCCAGGCGGACGACCATGCGGCCAAGGAGGTTCTGCTGGAGACGTGGCGGGAAGCGTATGATGCGCCGGAGCTGACCCTGGCGAACGTGACCTGTGACGGGTGCACGAGCACGGGCCGCCTGGGCGGCTATTGCGCCGACTGCCCCGTGCGGGCCTGCGCGGTGGAGCGAGGGCTGGCGCACTGCGCGGCTTGCGGGGAATATGCGACCTGCGAGACCCTGGAGGATTTTATCCAGGATATTCCTGAGGCCCGGGCCAACCTGGATTCCCTGCGCGTCTGAACAGCAGAACAATGGAAAGTGAGGTCCGCCCGGCCGGGTTCCCGCGGCCGGGCGGCTGGCTTTGGGGACTGCGGGCATGGCGGCAGGGGTTTTGCTTCCCCGGCGCACCGGATGCCCAATCAGGGCGATTTGGTTTTTCCGGTGAACCGCAGCCTGGCGCGGGGCAAGCATTTTGCTTTCATTGGGCGTCAATCCGGGCCGTTGACCCGGCCGTTGACCACCAGCGCCTCCGGCCAGCGCTGGATGGCGTTGGGGGTGAGGGAAGAGCGCACCACCACACAGGCGACCTGATAGGCCCGCCGGTCCAGACGCTCCATCCCGGCCAGAAGCCCTTCCCCCCGGAAGAATTCCAGGGGCCCCAGTTCGTCAATCACCAGGAGATCCCCCTGATGGTTTTGGGCCAGGGCCTGGTTGGCCCAGGCGAGGGCCTCCGGGTGGAAGGCCCAGCGGGGGGTGCTGAGGCGGGCGGAATCGTCCTCCCGCAGATTGGCCAGGCGGCGCTTTTCGCCGCTGGACAGATCCATCACATCAATGGCGGTTTTTTCGCCCCCCTCGAAGACCCCGGGGGAGAGGACCCCTTCCACCGCAAGGCCCTGTTGTTGGGCCTGGGCCACCAGGCGGGTGCACCAGGTGGTCTTGCCCGCGCCGCTCAGGCCGGTGACCAGGATGAGCTGGGGCTCTTCCTCCCGCCGGTGGAAGATCCGGCTGAGCAGGCTGTTGGGTTCTTCCAGGGATTTCGGGAGAAGGGTGATGGGGCGCTGGGCCATGACGGCCCGGGGCTTTTTGTTCATGGGGGCGTCTCCGTAGATGACTTGTGTGCGGATTCCGTAGGCCGAGGAGAGCAAGGGCTCCGTGAGGGTCTCGGCCGGGGACCCCTGGGCTGTGACCCAGCCGCCGGTCAGCAGAAGGACCTGATCGGCATAGGTCAGGGCGTCGTTGGGGGCATGGGAGGCGATGATGAAGGACAGGCCCTGATCCCGCAGTTGATGGATGATTTCCAGCACCCGGTGCTGGTTGCTGAGGTCCAGATGGGCGGTGGGTTCGTCCATCAGGAGCAAACGGCAGCGTTGGGCCAGGCCTCGGGCGATGCGCACCAGTTGGCGCTCGCCGCCGCTGAGCTCTGTGTAGGGGCGGCTGCCCAGTTCGGTGATCCCCACCTGGGCCATGGCGTTTTCCACCACGGCGGTGTCCCGGGGGCTGGGGGACCCGAGCCAGCCCCAGTGGGGGGCGCGGCCCATCATGACCATCTGGGCCACCGTGTAAGTGAAAACGGGGGTGTGGGCCTGGGGGATCAGCCCGACCAGCCGGGCCCGTTCCCGGGCGGAATAGGTGGTTATATCCCGGCCGGACAGGCGCACCTGTCCCCGGTCCGGGGTGAGGAGCCCCGCCAGACAGGCCAGGAGGGTGGATTTCCCCCCGCCATTGCGGCCCAGAAGATACAGGATCTGACCTTCCTCCAGGCCCAGGGAGACATCATGCAGGACGGTCTGGCCTGGCAGATAGGCGAAGCGCAGGTTGCGGGCTTCCAAAAGCATGGTCACCATCCTGTCCGGCCCCGGCGCAGGAGGAGCATCAGCAGGGGCACCCCAACCAGGCCGGTCAGGACCCCCAAAGGGACTTCCCCGGGCAGGACGGTCCGAGCCAGGGTGTCCACCAGCAGGAGGAACCCCGCGCCCAGGCTGAGGGCGGCCGGCAGGAGGCGTTTGTGATCCGGGCCCACCAACAGCCGCCCGGCATGGGGAATCACCAGACCGACCCAGCCGATCACTCCGGAGACGGAGACGGCCGCGGCTGTCATCAGGGCGCTGGTCAGGATGATCAGCAGCTTCATTCGGGCGGGATTCAGCCCCAGGGTGCGGGCCTCGGAATCCCCCAGGGAGAGGACGTTCAGCCGCCAGCGCGCCAGCAGGAGGACGGCGCTGCCTCCCAGGGTGATCGCTGCCAGGAGGGGTATCTCACGCCAGGTGAGGGTGATCAGGCTGCCCAGGAGCCAGAAGGTGATGGCCGGGAGGGTGTCGAGGGGGTCGGCCAGATATTTGAGGAGGGCTGTCAGAGCGCTGAACAGAGACCCGGTGAGGATGCCCATGAGGGTCAGGACCAGGAGGGGGGTGGTGCGGTAGAGACGGCTGCCGAAAAAGGCCAGGGCCACGGCCAGCAGGCCGAAGCCGAAGGCCAGGAGCCCCACCTGCCAGGGGCTGGCCAGGAGCAGCAGCCCCAGAGCGGCCCCGAAACTGGCCCCGGAGGTGACCCCCAAGATATTGGAATCCACGAGGGGGTTTTTGAAGATGGCCTGGAAGGCTGTTCCGGTGGCGCCGAAGCTGGCCCCGATCAGGAGGGCGCCCAGAGCCCGGGGCAGCCGGCTGCGCAGGACCAGGCGCTGGGCGATGGGGGGGATGCCCTCCGCCAGCCCCGGGAAAAGGGGCGAGAGGAGCACCCGCCCCACGGCGGGGGCGCTGATGGGATAGCGCCCCAGGAGGAGGGCCAGGCAGAACAGGGCCAGCGGCGCCGCCCAGACCAGGCCAGTCAGGGCCCGACGCCAGGCGCCTGGATGATCAGGCATCGCCGGGGACAGTGCAGAGGGATTCCAGGGTGTCGGCCGGCAGCTCGTAGTCGTAGAAGGCCCGGTAGAAATAGGCCGCCTCTTCTGCGCAGGTGCGGGATGTCCGTTCCGGGAACAGCCGCTCTGCCAGCCAGACCATGCCGAGGACCGAATCCGGCGCGGGGGTGTCCCAGGGCGCCACCAGTTTGGGCATCTGGTAGACTCGGCCGGCGGAGACGGCATCCAGGATCTGCCATTCGGGGTTCTGGGTGATGGCCTCCACACTGGCTCCGCCGTAAGAAGGAACGATGATCACATCCGGCTCCCAGAGGGCAATTTGTTCCAGATTGACGTTGTTCCAATAGCCGGACAGGTTGGCGCTGGCCGAACGGCCCCCGGCGATGGCGATCAGGCTGGTCTGAATCATGTCCCCGCTGGCGACCCGCAGGGGTTCCGTGCCGGTGAAGAGGACCACGGGCCGCTCCCCGGCGGGAATGTCCCCGGTCTGGGTTTCCAGGGCGTCCCGGGTGATGGTGGTATAGGCGGCCCAGGCCTGGGCGCGGGCCTGGGTGTGCGGGCCGAAGATCTCGCCGATGAGAAGGACGGCTTCCTTGAGGCGCTCCGGGCTTTCGGCGTCTATCTGGATGGTGGGGATGCCCAGTTCAGCTGCCGTTTCCAGCCAGGCGCTGCGGGCTCCGGCCAGGATCAGGTCGGGTTCCAGGGCTGCGGCTGTTTCGGCGTTGAAATCCTGCTGGGAGAAGACATCGCTGCGGTTGATTTCTTCGAAGCGCGGGTCAATGGCCGCCATGGCCGCTGCGCCCTGGGGGTCCCGGGCGCCCAGATAGCTGGCGGAAACCAGCCGGCCTTCGGCATCCACGGTGTAGACCACAGCCGTGGCCATGCCATAGGCCGAGATGACCCGCCGCACCGGCTGGGCGATGGTGAGGGTTTGCCCGGCCTGATCTGTCACGGTGATGGTTTCCGGCAGATTTCCCGCCTCGATCAGCACGGCCTGGCCCTCGGGGGAGATGGCGAAGGCGATGAAATCGGCCGCTTTTTGGGATTCGGTCAGGGCCGTGAGGGTGAATCCGGGCAGGAAGGTCGCCGTGGGCTCGGGGTGGGGACTGGTCGCCTCCGGTGCGCGGTCAGCGGAGATGTCGGCGCCGCGGAGCCCCGGGTAGATGAAGCTGGGGGTCTCGCCGCCGGAGAAGGCCTCGTAAAGGGTTGTGAGGACGGGCTGCAAGCCCGGCCCGGCGGCGATG
>DAOTUG010000154.1:0-4572 GCA_034437335.1 Anaerolineaceae bacterium | reverse complement strand
GGGCACGGCCGGCGCTCCCGGAGGCGATGGCGGGACCGGCGCAACCGCGCCCGACGGCGCCGGCGGCGAAGCCTTCGGAATATACCAGTTTGGGTCCAGCGATGAAACCCGGATTCTCAACAACATCCTCGTGGATACCACCGGGGCAGCCAATTCCAAGGGAATCTGGCAAATCCTGGCCGGGGAGATCAACGAGGTGAACCACAACAACGTCTTTGGATGGTCCAATCTCTATCATGCCGGCATCCTCCCCGGCAGTCAGGAGCTGTCTGTGGATCCCCTCTTTATTGGCCCTGCGGACCATCGTCTGGCGGAGGGCTCCCCGATGATTGATGCCGGGGATCCCCTCGTCCATCTGGCCGAAGACCTGGCCGGAAACCCCCGGCCCGTGGATGGGGACAAGGACGGCACGGCGGTGACAGACATCGGCGCCTATGAATTCACCCGCTACTATATCCACCTGCCCTCCGTCCAGCGCTAGGAGGCCCGTGCCGGGGACCTCCCCAACCGGCCCTTAATCAACCGGAGGCTGTCCCTGTTCCTGAGGGACAGCCTCTTTGATTTTAATCGGGACGATTAAGTGAACCTTTATTTTAGGATCAGGGGCAGGTAGGTCTCCGTGACGGAGTCACTCAGGTTGAGGCTGATCACCAGGGGGTCGTGGTCCGAGGAGCGGTACAGGTGATCCATATACAGATCCACGCTTTTATACTCTTCGTTGTAATCAATCACCGAAGGCTCATCAGTGTTGATGTACCAGAAAGCCACCTCCGTGACGGCTGAGTCCAGGCTGGGGGTGGTCAGGGCATGGTCCAGATAGCCAACCATCCCGTCAAAAACATAGGAGTATCGCTCGGATTCCGGGACAAAGGCCGCCACCTGATCACTCAATCCGCCGCCGGTCAGGGTCGTGATGGGGTCCTCCCCGCCGTAGCTGTTCAGATCCCCAATCACCAGGACATCCGGGTCCGTCGGCAGGAGGGTATTGTTGATCCAGTCCAGAAGGGCCGTGGACATGGCCACCCGGGTTGCATTGTAACACCCGGCGCCAATTCCCAGATCCACATCGCCGCCGGCGGGTGTGCCGGAGCAGCGCTTGGATTTGTAGTGGTTAACGATCACCCAGAACATTTCACCGGTCAGGTTTTCCTCAAACAATTGGGCAACGGGCGGCCGGTAATCATCGAAGGGATCCGCAGTCAGGATTTGGGGCGCGCCGAGGGGGGTGACCGTGCTGGAATCGTAGATGAAGGCCTGCTGGATCACGTCATAGGTGCCGTTGAAAGGATCGCTTGAAGCAGCGTAGGTACCGCCGCCCAGTTCGGCGTTGAGAGCCAGCACGAGGGTATCAAGGGCCCCAGAGCCATCCCAGGCTTCAATCTCGATCAGTCCGACGATATCTGCATTCAGATCCGCCAGGGCGCTGACCAGCTTATCCTGCTGGCGGGCCAGTTCGTCGGGATTGTCCGCGCCCCGAGGCTCGGTACCCCCATCATAAGGAGAGCCAACCGGGTAGGGCGTCTGGTCAAGGGTGGTGAAATAGTTCAGGACGTTGAAGGCCGCCACGGAAAGAGATCCTGTCGTGGCCGGCGGACTCGCCGGGCGGGGGTTGGCCTCAGTGAAGACCGGAGCCGCAGTGGGATGCACGCGGTAATAGGCGTTGGGAAAGGCCTGGTCCGCCGAGGGGGGATAGGAGGAATTGATCCAGCCCTGGTCCATCACTCCGGTGATGCCCGTCACGGTGTCCCCGGCTCGCAGGGCGCCGTCAGCAGCATAATAGGGGATCGGGTCGGGGTTTTGGTCATGGGAGGCGTCATCCAGGATGATCAAACGCTGGAGATTGGCCTCCAGGGTGCCGCCCGTTCCATTCAGATGGGTGACAATCCGCCCATCGCTTCCCAGGGTCAACTGACCAAACCGGCCCTGAAAATAATTCTGCTGGACAGTCAGGGTCTGGGGGATAGTGATCAGCATGCCCTCAAAGCGTTCCAGATATGTGGCCGGATCCCCGGGGATGGGCAGGTTCACGGTGGTTGGGGTCACGGAGACCCCGGTGGCGCACACCATGGACGATGTGACCAAGCTCAACTCGGAGATCTGCACCATCTGGCCATAGGACCAGGAGGCATCGCTGGTGTAATCTTGGGCTGTCCCGGCCAGCCGGACATGGTCCCCGGCGGAAAGGGAATCGGCCAAATCGCCGTCATAGACGAAGAGCCCCTCAGAGGTGGCCTCGTCGGCATCCCAATCGCCGGTCAGGGATTGGAGGAAAAAGCCGTTCATTTCCGGGGCCGTCAGGGTTACCACCCCCTCCACGGTCTGGGTGCCGGTCAGGGCAATGCGCATCCCACTCCCCTGGATCTGATGAATGGGGGTGTACCCGGAACCGCAGCTACTGATGTCAAAGGTGAAGGTGTAGTCGGCAGCCATGGTCTGGGGGGTGCCGTCCTGGTCTTCCACCTGATCGGCCTCAATGGTCACGGTGCAGCTCTCGCCGAAGGTGAAATCACTGTCGGGGTCCAGGGTGTAGGTCTGGGGACCGCCTGAAACGCCGGCCGGGTGGGTTCCGCTGGAGGTGCAGGTGATATCAAACCAGGCTCCCGTCACGGTCACGTCCTCGGAAAAGGTGATGGCGATATCCGCGGTTTTGGGTACATCCCCGGCGCTGTCGCTGGGGGTGGTGGCTTGCACGCTGGGGGGCGTGTCCCCGGTGGTGACGGTGAAGGAACAGTTGCTGTCCAGGCTCTGGTCTGACCCGCTCATGGTCCAGTTGGCATTGTTGCTGATATACGCCAGCAGTTGCGCTTTGCTGCCGGTCTGGTTGCTGGTGCAGGTAAGCACGCCGCTGTCATCCTCATCCAGGGCCACCGCCGTGGTCCCGTTGATCAGGCCGGTGGGCAGGGCCGAGGTGTTGGAGGAGGTGGCATCGGCCTGCCAGACCCCCGCGCCCTCGTTGTTAAGCCCGTAGACAAAGGTGGGGCTGCTCTCCAAACCCTGGTAGACCAAAAGTTGATCTCCGGATGTGGACAGGTTAAACCCGCTGTCGGGTTCCGACCAATCCCCGCTGTCGAAAGGGGCAGTCCGCTGAACGATGGTGCCGGCGCTGATGCCACCAGCCGGGGCGGTCCATTTGATAATGCCCTCATTGCTCCGGAAAGAACCGCTGGCCTGCCAACCATTATCGGTGAAGTAGACCTCCTCCCCGGCGCTGATATCCGCCAGGGCCACAAAGGCCAGGGCATCGTTGTCGCTGTTGTAAAGGATCAGGGCAATGTCCCCCGACGCGATGGCGGTGGGCGCGGCCTGGACGACGGGCAGGGCCAGGCCCTGGATGCTGAGGATCAGCGCTGCCGCCAGAAACAGGACCAATCTTTTTCTTGGGTTCTGCATAGGATAGTCCTCCTTATCATCTCACAGGAAAAAAAAGAATAGAAGCACAGACAATACCAGCTTATCATCCGTCTGTTTTCAGCGGATTAAGGCTTGTTGAGCATTCAATTAAGGTCACCGCGCGCCCGGGCCCGCCCCTGAGGCCACCTGCCCCGGATGCGGACTCAGGCGCACTTCCCGCAAGGGAGAGCCGGTGCTGCGCGACAACCGGGGGTTCAGGTCATGTATTGCGCGATCCGCTTGCGGCCTTCCAATTCCCACTGGATGGCCCAGATGCTCAGGGGCCGCATATAGCTGATAGCCCGGGCGTTTCCCGCCACGCTGAGGGCCTCCGGGGTCTGGAACCACAGTCCGTAATCCTCGTACACCATGTGGTAGATGCCCCTGGCGGTGGCCAAGGCCTCTTCCCGCATCCCGGCCTGAAGCATGGCAGCCGCCACGGCAAAAGTCGTCCCGGTCCAGATTTCCAGGGATTGTAATCCGGTCCTGTCCAGGCTGCCGTCCGGCCGCATGCCGTTGACGGCCCCCAGGCGCCCCTCAGCAAACCCCATCACGTTCAAATCAAACACGGTTTCCAGGGCCGATCGGGCATGATCCTCCGGGACCACACCCCCCAGGCCGCAGGCCTGGCTGTACCAGTGCCCGGCCAACTGGTCGGCCATCACGCTGTCCTGGTGTTTGCTGCCGCTGGCTTCGTAGTTGTAGTAGGTTCCATTCCAGAGCACCTCCTCATAGACCGATTGGGCCTTTTCCAGGCGCTCCCGATAGTCCGCCGCCCGGTTGGGCTCCCGCATTTCCTCCGCCAACGCCGCAGCGGCCTGGAGACAGGCCAACCACAGCCCGCCGCAGTAGGCCGAAGGACCCTCGGCGGCCCAGACATCGTAGGTCTGGTCCGGAAAGCCCTCATTTTCGATCATGCCGTCGCCGTTCCGATCATACTGGTACATGGCCTCCATGGCTGTCTGGACGGCAGGCCAGACCTCCCGCAGGAAGGCCTCATCCCCCGTCAGGGCGTAATCCCGGGCGACCTGCAGGACAAACTTCGGGTTGAGGTCCTTCCACCGGGCCACATCCTGGGCGTTATAGGCGTTGATCTTCCGCCAGGGGTCTTCCAGAGGCGAACCAAGGTCGTGGGGGATCACATTCCTGACCTTACGGGGGCCCTTATCTCCTGAGAAGAAA
>DAOTUG010000153.1:0-3340 GCA_034437335.1 Anaerolineaceae bacterium | reverse complement strand
GAAGACTCCCCCCTTGTGGCTGCTGGACGGCAGATGGAAAGCGAGAAAACACCCGGATATCAGTGGCTTTTTCGTGTCCCCGATTTTTCCGCCCTGCTCATGAAACTCGCCCCTGTCTTCGAAAAACGTTTGGCCACCTCCGGATTGGAGGCCCTGACCCGCTCTGTGCGGATAAACCTTTTCCGCTGCACCTATCAGATGGAATTTGTTGATGGCGGTCTGGAAAAAGTTCAAAACCTGGGATTTGTGGATTCTTCCATTGGTTGCGATGGAGGCGATCTGTGCATCCCCCGGGACGCCTTCGTTCGCCTTCTGCTGGGATATCGCCGGCTGGAATCACTCTATGATGCTTGGCCGGACATTGTCCTCAAACCGGAAAGCCTTGCTCTGATTAACATCCTGTTCCCCCGCATTCAATCCCACCTGAGGCTGCCCTATGGCTATTGGGGGCCGCTGCAACAATCGTGAACCCCGGGAGACACCCCATCATTCTCAGTAGAGGAGATACCACACCATGCCCCACACCGGCAAAACTGGATACCCCACTTTCAACTTCCTGACCGAAGATCAATGCCGTCAGATACATCTGGCAAGTCTGGAAATTCTTGATCGCACCGGAATCAAGATTTACGAAGATGACATTATCAAATTACTGGATGATGCCGGCGCCACCGTTGAGAACGGGAACATTGTCCATTTCCCGGCTTCGATGATTGAAAAGGCCTTGCGGCTGGCACCGCCCCGCTGTGTCATGAACGACAGAAATGGAGAACGCTGCCTGTGGTTGGAAGGCCGCAATGTCTACTTCGGCACCGGGTCGGATTGTCCGAATATTCTCGATCCCTACACCAATGAACGCCGGCCTTTCCTTAAGAAAGATGTTGCGGATGGGATCCGATTATGCCATGCCCTGGAACAGATTGACTTCGTTCTCTCCATTGGGTTGATTTCAGACGTTCCCATGCCCGTTTCCGATATCCATCAGTTTGAAGCCATGCTGCTGAACACCACCAAACCAGTAGTCTTCACCGCGCACAACGCAGAGACCACCCGCTATATCCTCGAGATGGCCGAGATCGCCGCTGGGAGTAAGACTGCCCTCCAGGATGGCAATCACATCGGGGTATTTGTCGAGACCATCCCGCCCCTGACCTTCGGAACCGAAACCATGCAAAAGGTACGGCTGATGGCCGAAAACAATCTGCCTGTGATTTTCAGTTCAGGAGCCCTGATGGGCGCTTCCGGACCCCAAACCCATGCGGGCATCCTGGCGCTTTCCAATGCAGAAAACCTTGCCGGGAACCTGATCGTTCAATTGACCCGCCCTGGCGCACCCTTCATTTATGCCCTGGGGATTCATCCCATGGATATGCAGACAACCATCATTCCTTACGGAGCGCCGGAGCTCTCTTTGAACACCGGGGCGGCCGCGGATATGGCCCACTTCTACCGGCTCCCGGTATGGGGTTATGCCGGATGCAGCGATGCCAAGACCCTGGACCAGCAGGCCGCCATTGAGGCAACCACCTCGATCATGGCATCGGTGCTGACTGGAAATAACCTGATTCATGATGTCGGATATCTTGAGAGCGGGATGACCAGCAGCTTTGAGATGATCCTCCTTTCCGATACCGTCATTGGCATGTCCCGGGCCATGCTGAAACGCATCGAGATCAACGAAGAAACCCTCGCGTTGGATCTGATCCATAAAGTCGGGCACGGCGGGTCCTATATCACAGAGGACCACACCTTCCGGCATTTCCGGGAGATCTGGTATTCAAAAATGATTGATCGCCAGAAGTTTGAGCCCTGGGAAGGATCTGGCGCCAAAACCATGGGCGACCGCCTCAGGGACAAGGTGCAGAAAATTTTGGAAAACACACCTGCCCCCGAAATGCCCGCAGGCACCCGCAGCCGAATCCTTGATGTGAGAAAACGCGCAGAAGACAATTTGGTCACAAAAGCATAAGGAGAAGTCCCCATGCCTATTTTCACCCAGAAGGAAATGAACCGTCGGGTTGATCTTCTCAGGGAGCACATGTCCCGGAAGAACCTGGATGCGGTTGTTGCCACCAGTTATGCCGGTTTCTATTACCTCAGCGGAGCCCCCTTGCATGCCTTTGGCCGCCCTGCAGCAATCATCGTCCCCCTGGAAGGGGAACCGGCGATCATCACGTCCATACTGGAAAAGGACCATCTTCAAGAACAATCCTGGGTCGCCGATTTCCGCTGCTATTGGGATTATAACCTTGAGCCGGTGTATGAAAATCCCATCTCCCCCCTGACATCCGCGCACACCTATCTCAAAGAGATCATCACAGAACGCGGTTGGCTTCCCGGCCGGATCGGGTTTGAAGGAATGCACCTGCCCCATGGTCGCCTCCAGAGGCTCAAAGAATCCCTGCCGGATGTTCATTGGTTGGATATCTCCTTGGAATTGGCGCACATGCGCATGGCCCTCTCCCCTGAGGAGCTGGATCTTGTGCGGGCAGCCGACGCAGTAGCGGACGCCGGCCAGGAAAAATTGATTCAGATGCTGAAGCCGGGGATCTCCGCCAGAGAGATTGATGAAGCCGTCGCCCTAACCATTCGAGACAAAATTCTCTCTGAGCATGGAGATAAACCCTTCCAATACCATATTGATTCCGGACTGGGCTCGGTGGGAAAACTGGCTGGACACACCCTGGCCATCCCTTGGAATGATGATGATCTCGTTCAACCCGGTCAGGTTCTGACAACAGGCATTTCGGTCTGGCTTTGGGGCTACTGGGGCAATGTCGAGCGGACAGTGGCCATCAGCCCAAAGCGCCCGGAAGTGCAACAACCCTTTGAGATCATGGTTGAAGCCAACGAAGCCGCCATAGAGAACATCCGTCCGGGCATAACAATCTCAGATGTAGACCGGATGACCAAAGCCGTGTTCACTCAGCACGGCTATCCAACCCCAACAGGTTCCGGCTGCGGCCGGGGCATTGTCAACTATGAGGCCAACGCCCGGGAGCTGGCGATGGACATTCGTCTCTATGCGGACCACAAACTCGCTCCGGGAATGGCCTTCTCGCTGGAACCGGATCTACGCAAACCGGGTGTAGGGATCTTCCGGCACTGCAATACAATCATCATCACGGAGAAGGGCTGTGTGGTGGATTCCCGACTTCCCCGGGATGTCCTCTGGGTTTGAACGACTCTGATGGAATGGAAAGGAAAGCCCATGTTTGACCTGCTGATCCTGAACGGCCAAGTCATTGATGGCACCGGCGCCCCCTGGCAGGGTCTGGATATCGGCATCCGGGGAGACGAGATCGCAGCGATGGGCAAATTGGATCATGCCCAGGCGGAA
>DAOTUG010000152.1:0-7863 GCA_034437335.1 Anaerolineaceae bacterium | reverse complement strand
GGGATGACGCAGTCATCTGCGCAAGCCCAACATGCGTTGGGCCGCCATCTGACGCATGCCTGCGCGCCCTGATTTCAGGGGAAGGAACGAGGATGGGGTCCGTCATTGGACAAATAGCTTGATGAGTCCATATGCGATTGCCTTGGCATCATCTGCCTGTGATCAGACGGCGGGCCTCGTTCCAGTGGATGATGGCATGGCGTGTGGGGGGCATCAGCAGCAGTCCGGCCGTATCCCGCCGCCCCCAATAGTCAACCACGCCCCTGGCCTCCTCCGTCACGGCGCCCTGATCCAGCACCTGCTGCAGGCGGTTGGGGTCCACCTTGCGGGAGAGCGTCTCTGCCGGAAGATCCTTTACGATCCGACGGGTGGCGCGGCCGACGGCAAAGCGGTATTCCCGCAAAGCGGAAAGGTCCAGGGCCTGGCTGAGGCGCCGCACCGCCGGTACCTCCATGGCATTGCCCGTGTGGCGGATGGGGGCGCGGGTCTTTGCGAACCAGCCCCCCGTTTCGAAGACCTGGTCCTGGCCCGCCACGAGAAGGTTTATGGTCACATCCTCAATCCGGCTGAGATGCCAGACGATCCATGCCACGGAGTGCGCTTCCCCGGCCGGGATGCGCCGGAAGCCGTCTTCATCCAGGTCGGCCAGCAGGGCGTCTTCATAGGACCAGGGCGCCTCCGGTGCGACCTGGCTGCCATGCAGAATGCCATGCAGGGTCAGAAACAGGGCGATTCCCTTGTGGGGATTCTCCCCGGTGAGGGCCTGGCGGAGCGCTTTTTGGCGCGGGTTAAGCTCTTTGCGGTGTTCTTCGAGGTTCATGGTTGGCTCCTTTTGGATGCTCATGGCCTGATTATACTGAAAAGACCTTCCCCGAGAGCGTCGTTTTCACCCTGGGCCCAGAATCCGATGTTTGTCCTTAATGAAAAACCTTCGTTATAATGATTAAGAGGTTGGCAACCGCATGTCGGGCCCTTTTTTTCATGAGAGGAGTGGAAATGTCCAGGATTGAGTCTGTTGTCAAACGGGATGGCGCGATTGTTGATTTTACGCCGCAGCGCATCACCAATGCCATTTACCGCGCAGCTGTGGCCGTGGGAGGTCGGGACAAAAGCACTGCCGAAAAGCTGACGGAAGAGGTCGTGGCGGTGCTGGAAAGGGAAACTCCCGAGGGAGAGATCCCCACCGTTGAGCAAATTCAGGATATTGTGGAAAAGGTCTTGATCGAGAACGGCCATGCCCGGGTGGCCAAGGCCTACATCCTCTATCGGGCGGAACGCGCCCGGCTGCGGGAACAGCGGGCCGAGCGCAGGGCCCAGCCTTCCAGCAATATCCCCTGGTCCAAGCTCTGGCAGATTCTGGATTGGGCTGTGGACCACGGCATGCACAGCGTGGAGAGCCTCAACAAGCGTCTTGAGAAGGGGGAGCTCTCAGAGATTGTAGGGGCGTCGGAAGCCTTCTACCAGGAGGATGTGGAGAATGCCGCCAACCTGATCGCCGAACGCAAGGAGGAATTACGGATGGTGATCATCGCCGGGCCTTCTTCCTCCGGCAAGACCACCACCACCATCAAGCTGGGGGAGCGTCTGGCGCGCCACGGCATGAAGCTGGTCACCTTGAATGTGGACCATTATTTTTTCGATCTGGAGATGCATCCCAAGGATGAATTTGGTGATTATGATTTTGAAACCCCCCAGGCCCTGGATCTGGACCTGATCAACGAGCACCTAGCCCGGCTTTTTGAAGGCGAGGAGGTCCGGATCCCTTTCTATGATTTCAAGACCGGCAGCCGCCGCTTGGAGCAGACCCCCATGCAGCTCTCGGAGGGGGAGGTGATCCTGATTGACAGCTTGCATGGACTCTACCCGGATATGACCAAGGATATTCCTCTGGAGAACAAGTTCCGGCTGTATATCGAGCCCCTGCTCCAGCTCAAGGATCCTTCCGGCCAGTATGTCCGCTGGACGGATATCCGTCTGATCCGGCGGATGCTGCGGGATGCCGCCCATCGGGCCTATGACCCCACCAAGACCTTGCTGCACTGGCATTATGTGCGGGGCAGCGAGCTGCGCAATATCATCCCCTATGTTAACACTGCTGATTACATCGTTAACAGCGCCATGCCCTATGAAATGCTCCTCTACAAGGCCAAATTATTCGATGAATTTGCCCGCTGGACGAAGACCTATCAGGGCGATCCCCTCCGTCGGGATGCTTATGAACGGGCCAGCCGGGTGCATGCCCTGATGCAGACGCTGGTGGCGGTGGAAGATGACGCCGTCGTGCCGGAAAATTCCGTCATCCGGGAATTTATCGGCGGCAGCATCTACGAGTATTAACCAAGGATGGGGACTGACCCCGCCGCGCCCTGTTGTTCCATAGGCCAAGAGGCGCCCCAGGCCGGGGCGCCTCTTGGCTTTCTGGTTTAATCCGTACGGAATGTGCTGATGATGGGCGATCTGGCGGGTCAGTCCATGGCCTGAAACAGATCAGCGACCAGGTCCGCCGGATTTTCAATTCCCACGGAGAGGCGCACCAGCCCATCGGTGATGCCGGCGGCCAGGAGTTTCCCTCTGGGGGTGTTGCGGTGAGTCATGCTGGCTGGGTGCTGAATGAGGGTGTCCACATTGCCCAGGCTGACCGCCAGGGTGGCCACCCGGATGCGGTCCATCATCCGCTGACCGGCTTCCAGGCCGCCCTTGAGTTCAAAAGCGATCATTCCGCCAAAATCGTGCATCTGCTGGTTGGCCAGCTTGTGATCCGGATGGCTGGGGAGACCGGGATAGTAGACCCGGGCCACAGCCTGGTAGCCTTCCAGCCGTTTGGCGACCCGCAGGGCGTTGCGGCAGTGGCGTTCCATCCGCAGTTGAAAGGTCTTCAGCCCGATGTTGGCCATCCAGGTGTCCAGGGGGCTGGGGGTGGCCCCCAGGAGTTTATAGATCTGATAGAGGGGACCGGCCACCAAATCCAGATCTGTGGTCAGAACGGCCCCGCCCAATACCTGGCCGTGGCCGGAGAGGTACTTGGTGGTGGAATGCACCACTATGTCCGCCCCGAGGGTCAGGGGGCGCTGACAGCAGGGGGTGGCAAAGGTGTTATCCACCGCCACCCGGGCCCCGTGCTGGTGGGCGATTTCCGTGACGGCCTGGATATCCGTGAGGCGCAGGGTGGGGTTGACGGGGGTTTCAATATAGGCCAGGCGCGCTTCCGGGTGCTGATCAAAGGCCGCTGCCCAGCCCTGGGGGGTGTTCTCTTCCACCCAGACCACGTCAATGCCGTATTGGGGGGCCAGGTTTTTCAGGAACAGGTAGGTGCCGTCATAGAGAGCCGCCTGGGTCAGGACAGTTTCCCCGGCGTGCACGCAGGCCAGAATGGCGGCCGTCACGGCCGCCATCCCGGAGGCGAAGACCATGCCATCGGAAAGCTCCGCTGCTTCGGTCTCCGGGTGCTGCTTGATCAGGTCCCAGGCCTCCAGGGCGGCCAGTTTTCGGGCCAACTGGTTGTGGTTGGGGTTATTCAGCCGGGTGTAATAATAGCCCGGGCGCTCCCCTGCGGCGATGGCAGCCCCGGATCGGGCGTCGTCGAAGACAAAAACGGAATTCTGATAGATCGGGGGAAGGTGGGCATTCTCTGCGTTCTCAAATTCCGTATAGTGTGTCAGGAAGGTGTTCAGACCTTGATATTCAGCGGGTTGTTTTTTCAATGGGTTCTCCTTGCCGTGTTTTAAGATGGATGACAAAATCGCTGCCCTGACCGGGCTGGCTCTGCACGCTGACCTGGCCCCCCATGGCCTCGATGAGTTCCTTCACCAGGGCCAGGCCCAATCCGGCCCCCCGGTCCGCATTGCGATGGGTTTCCTCTCCGCGAAAAAAGCGCTCCCAGATGCGGGGCAGGTCTTCCGGGGGGATGCCCTCCCCCGTATCCCGGACATGCAGGCAGGCCCATTGCGCATCCGCTTCAACCTGGAGGGCGATGATGCCCCCCGGCGGCGTGTGGCGGATGGCGTTGCGGATCAGGTTGGCCAGGGCCTGTTCCAGACGGTCTGGGTCGGCCCGAACCTGTGGATCGCCGGGGACGGTTTCGGCCACAATTTCGACCCGGCCGCCCCGCCAGGCCAGGGGCTGGAAGGTGGCGGCCATGTGTTGGATGACAGCATTCACATTCACCGGCTGAATTTTCAGATCCAGGCTCCCCACTTCGGCCCGGGAGAGGGCAAACAGGTCGTCAATCAGGCGGGAAAGGCGCGTCAGTTCTTTCTGGATGGTCTTGAGCTCCTGGGCTTGCGGGTTCTCTTGGCTGTCGTCGGCAATCATCGGCGCCAGATAGCTCCGGGCGGTGGCCACGGGGGTGCGCAGTTCGTGCGAGACATTGGCCAGGAGCTGGCGGCGGTCTTCCAGAAGGCTGGCGACTTTGTCGCGCTCCACCCGGAGGGCCTCCAGAGCCTGTGCCAGGTCTGCGGCCATGGCATTGAAGTCCTGTTGCAGTTGGGCGATCTCATCTTCGCCCCGGACGGGGGTGCGCGCGGCGGCGTCCCCGGCCCGAAGCTGCCGGGCCGCCCGGGAGAGATCCTCCAGCCGCTGGGTGAAACGTCTGACCGAAGCATAGGAGATAAGGGCAGCAGGGGGCAGCAGCACCGCCAGGGCTCCCAGGGCCATCACCAATGTGATTCCCAGATAGGGCAGAATGGTCTGCACCAGGCGCAGCACCAGGTTGGCGAAAAAAGCCTGGCTCTCATAAGGGTAATAGGTTTCAGAATATGCGATGATGTACACCCCCCCGGCCAGGATCAACACCAGGGCCACCAGGGCTGCCAAACTCAGTTGAATGTGCATCAGATCCCAGAGGAGGCGTTTTCTGCGTTTCCTTTGCCACCAGCGCCAGGCATATTGGCCTGTGCGGAAGAGGAGGTAGAGGGGACCGGAGGCCAGGCGCCAGAGGGTGAAGAGCCCGGTTGGGGATGGGGGGCTCTTCGGGGAGATCTGGATCCAATCCAGCAGGAGGGGGATGATCAGGCTGACAGTGAGGGTCAGCAGCAGGGCATGGGCGAATTCCAGAAAGGATTTGCGAGCCCAGTTTCCGGCCGGCTGGCGCAGACGCAGCATCAGCCAGAACGCCAGGAAACCGCTCAGGAACAGGAGCCCGTTGGACAGCCGAAAGCTGGGGATGCTCAGATAGGTCCGCTGTAATAATCCCATCAGGATCAGACCCAGCCCGAAGGTTTCCCCCAGGGCATGGGGCAGGCTGGCGGGCGTGAAGTAGCTGCGCACAGTGGCAAAGAAGGTCTTCATGGCTGCTGCCTCAGCCGATAGCCCACACCCCAGACCGTTTCGATGGCGTCCTCAAGGGGGCCCAGTTTGCCCCGCAGGCGCAGGATGGCATTGTCCACCGAACGGCTGCCGGGCAGATAGGTCTCATCCCAGATGGTTTCAATCAGGTAGGCCCGGGAAAAGACCCGTCCCGGATTGGCCAGAAAGAGGGCCAGGAGGTCAAACTCCAGGCGGCTCAGATCAAGGGGTGTGTCTTTTAGCAGGGCCGTCCGGGTGGCTGGGTTCAGGCTGAGGGGGCCGTAAGTGCGTTTCTCCGCCGCGGGCTGGCGGTCCTGGGCAATGGTTTTCTCGATCATCGCCATGCGCCGCAAGAGGGCATGCACCCTGGCCATCAATTCCCGCGAGCTGAAGGGCTTGGCGAGATAGTCATCTGCGCCTACTTCCAGGCCGATGACGCGGTCCATGGCTTCCCCCCGGGCCGAGAGCATCAGCACCGGCACATCCGATTCGGCTCTGATCCGGCGCAGCACGGACAGCCCATCCAGCCTGGGCAGCATCCAGTCCAGAATCACGAGATCGGGGGTTGTCTTCTGGAAGGAGTCTATCCCGGTTTGTCCATCAGCCGCCAGTGTTACCATGTGGCCTTCTTCGGCCAGCTCCCGTTGGATGGCCTTTGCCAGTTCCAGGGTGTCTTCGATCAAGAGGATTTTTGCCATAGCCGTATTGTAGCATACTCGACTTTCCCCGCCGCAGATGGCCCAGTCCTTTCTTCGCGGGGGTCGCTTTCCGGGAGGGTCTCCGGAAGCCCCTTGATAGTATAATTAACCTGGCACGATGGAACGTTCATTTGAGGAGGCCGGATGATTTTCCGGCATACGGATGGGAGTGTATGATGGCATTTGATTTGACCTGGCATGGGCATGCGGCTCTGTCCCTGGAAACTGCTGGATATCACCTGCTGGTGGACCCCTATTTGAGCAATAACCCCGCCGCTGGCGTGTCCCCCGAGGAGGTGGCGGCGGATTATATCCTCATCACCCACGGGCATGGCGACCATGTGGGGGATACCCTGGATATTGCCAGGCGCACCGGCGCCACAGTGATCGCCAATGCGGAGATCTGCCGGTGGCTGCGGGAGCGGGATATCAAAACCCACGCCCAGCATCTGGGGGGCGGATACCGCCACCCCTTTGGTTACCTTAAACTGACCCTGGCGCTGCATGGCTCCGCCCTGCCGGACGGCAGCTATGGCGGAAACCCGGCCGGGTTTCTGTTGACCACCCAGGCGGGTGAAAAGGTCTATCTGGCCGGGGATACTGGCCTGTTCGGCGATATGGCCCTGATTGGCGAAGAGGGGCTGACTCTGGCGGTGATTCCCATTGGAGACAATTACACCATGGGCCCCAAGGATGCCCTCCGGGCGGTGAAATTGCTTTCCCCACAGCATGTGATCCCCATTCATTACGACACCTTTGATCTGATCACGCAGGATGCCGAAGCCTGGGCGGAGTCGGTGGAGGCTGAAACGGCGGTCGAGGTGCACCTGGTGGCCCCCGGAGAAAGTTTCTCTTATGAAAAGGGACATCCTGCATGAAGCGGGAAGGCCGGATCCCCCCGGGCCAGTCTGTGACGGAGCGTTTTCCGGTCCTCCATGCTGGACCCGTGCCGGGCTTCAATCCCGCCATCTGGGATTTCAGGGTTTGGGGAGCAGTTGAGGCGCCCCTGACGCTGACATGGGATCAGATCCTTGACCTGCCGCGCCGTAAGGTCGTCCTCGATCTGCATTGTGTGACCACCTGGAGTCTGCTGGATACGGTTTGGGAAGGCATCCATCTGCAGGATTTACTCGACGCCGGGTTGGTCAGGCCCAAGCCCTCCGCGCGCGTTGTGATGCAGCATGCGGATTTTGGCTACACCACCAATCTGCCCCTGTCCGTGGTGTTGCAGGAGAATTTCCTGCTGGCCACCCACTATGAGGGAAAGCCCCTGACGCCCGACCATGGTTTCCCCCTGCGGGGCGTGACGGGAGCCATCCCTGGACGGGTTGATCTGAAGGATGTTTATCTGTGGAAAGGGGCTAAGTGGCTGCGTGGCCTGGAATTCATGGAAGCGGACCGCTTGGGGTTTTGGGAGTCCAGAGGGTATCACAACGACGCCGATGTGTGGAAGGAACAGCGCAGCGCGTGATCAATCCTCCCCCCGAGAGCGCATGAAAAAGAAGGCCAACGCTGCCCCGGCAGACAGCAGGAAGAGGCCCACGACCAGCAGAAGCGGTGAGCGGCCTCCCCCCCCGCCGTTTTGGGGGACTTCCGTGGCGTTAAACTGGGACCCAGGTTGGGCCCCAAAATCCACCACGATGGTGTCCCCTGCGGTGACGGTCAGGGCGTAGTTCAGGCTGGTGGTTGGGTTGTATCCTTCGGGGATGCCCATGCTCAGGTTGTATTCCCCTTCGGGGACGCTCTCAAAGCATACGGGATCCACCACATCCGGATTTCCACCCACTGTGTCGCGGGTTTCAGAGAAGGTGCCGGCGCGGTTGTTGATGCTGATCACACCCCCCGCCAGGTAGAATTCATCTTCGGACCGCTTCTGATTGCC
>DAOTUG010000151.1:0-9666 GCA_034437335.1 Anaerolineaceae bacterium | reverse complement strand
AACCCGGTCCGTCCCGGGACCATACGGAACGCATGCTGGCCGCAATGGGAGCGGACGTGACTACCCTGAGACGGGCTGATGGCCGTCCGGAGATCACCCTGGCACCTCTATCCGGCCGGGATCTAAACCCCTTGCAGATGCAAATTCCAGGTGATTTTTCCGCGGCCGCCTTTCTGCTGGCGGCTGGGGCCATTTTGCCCGGATCGGAGATCGCCCTTCACCGTGTTGGCCTCAACTGGACTCGCACCGGTTTTCTTGAAGCGTTGCAGGACATGGGCGTGGATGTGGCGATCGGCGGTCAGACGGTACTCTCCAATGAGCCTGTGGGGGACCTGCGGATCCGGGGCGGCGATTTGCAGGGCACGCATGTGTCCGGAGAGCGGGTGGTGCGGATGATTGATGAGTTCCCGGCCTTTGCCGTGACGGCTGCCTTTGCCAGGGGGCGCACTGTTGTGCGGGCCGCCGGTGAGCTGCGCTATAAGGAGTCAGACCGCATTCTTCAAATCTGTCAAGGACTGCACACCCTGGGTGTGGACATTGTGGAACATCCCGAGGGTTTCGACATTGTGGGCCATCCCGGGGATTTACCCGGTGGGGTGACCCTGTATCCGGGTAAGGATCACCGGATGGCAATGGCCTTCACCCTGGCTGGTCTACGCTGCCGGAAGCCCATCCGCATTGATGGAGCGGAAATCATTCATCAATCCTTCCCCGAATTTGTGGATACCCTGTCCAAATTGGGCGTGGGGACGATTATGGAGGGGTATGACTGAGAAAATGGGTGGTTGGCGTCTGGGATTGGTCGGTTGGCCTTTGGAACACAGCCTTTCTCCGCAGATCCATTCTGCGGCCCTGGCGGCATTGCATCAGAAGGGCGACTACTGTCTGATCCCGGTACCGGGTGGAAAGACCGCTGGCCTGGTACATGTCCTGGATGGGATGCGCCGGGGGGATTGGGATGGATTGAATGTGACCATTCCCTTCAAGGAGATGGTGATGGGTTGTTTGGACGACCTTTCACCAGCTGCCCGGATCATGGGCGCGGTCAACACAGTGGTAATTTCTGGGGATGGTCTCAGGGGGGAAAATACGGATGCTGAGGGATTTGCCCGGGATCTTGGAGTGGGTTTTGGGGAGGATTTTTTGCAATTCGCCGGTGTAGCATTGATATTGGGCGCGGGGGGCGCAGCCCGGGCGGCAGCCTTTGCCCTGGCAATCCGAGGTTGGAAGGTGACCCTGGCAGCCCGAAGACCCCGGCAGGCTCAGGAAGTAGCGGCCAGTTTATTTCATCTTGGATCACCTCTGGACTGGATCCCCCTGACGAAGGATGCCTTGATGGGCATCCAGCCTGATTTGATTATTAATGCCACCCCGGTTGGTATGTGGCCGGACGTTAGGAAATCCCCCTGGCCGCCGAATGTTCCGCTGCCGGTGGGGGCAGCGCTGTATGATCTGGTCTACAATCCGGCAGAAACAGCATTCCTTGGCCAGGGACGTCGGGCGGGTCTGGCCTGCCGCAGCGGCGCGGGAATGCTTACGGCCCAGGCTGCCCTCAGCTTTGAACACTGGACGGGTATCTGGCCCCCACTGCCAGAAATGGCAGCCGCTCTGGAAGGGGCCCTCAGGAAAAAAACGAAAGGAGCAGTTTAATGACTGATTTACGGTTCATGACAGCCGGGGAATCCCACGGGCCCGGGGTGATGGTTGTTCTGGAGGGGCTGCCGGCAGGGCTGCCGTTGGATGAAGAAATTATTGACCGGGATTTGATCCGTCGTCAGCGGGGATTTGGAGCTGGCGCGCGCATGAAGATTGAGAAAGACCGCTGCCAAATCCTGGGGGGTGTGATGGATGGTCGGACCATTGGCGCACCCCTGGCTTGTTTGATCGAAAACCGTGATCATGCCAAATGGCAGGGACGGGCGGTGGATGCCCGGACGGTTCCCCGTCCCGGACATGTTGATTATGCTGCGGCCCTCAAGTATGGGTATCGGGATCTGCGACCGGGGCTTGAGAGGGCCTCTGCCCGGGAAACAGCTGGACGGGTTGCCGCCGGGGCAGCCTGCAAACACCTCCTATCCCGGTTTGGGATCATTGTTGAGGGATATGTGCGCGCTATCGGAGAGATCGCAGCGGATGTGGAGGCCTTACCGGAAGAAGACCGCTTTTCTCTGGCAGAGGAATCCGATGTGCGCTGTCCGGATTCAACCGCAGCGGAAGCGATGCACGCGGCTATCTGGCAGGCGATGCGGGATGGCGAGACCCTCGGGGGCCTCATCGAGGTGCTTGTCCGGGGACTCCCCCCGGGGCTGGGTGCGCATGTCCATTGGGATCGTAAACTGGATGGTCGTCTGGCCGGGGCGGTGATGAGCATCCCGGCCATCAAGGGGTTTTCCATTGGCTCCGCTTTTGCCAATGCCCGTCTTCCGGGAACCGCGGTTCAGGACGCTTTCCGGCTGGATGGGAAACGCATTCAGCGAGGGAGCAATGCGGCCGGAGGCCTGGAGGGGGGTGTCACCAATGGGCAGACTGTGATCCTGCGCGCAGCGATGAAACCCATCCCCACCACCATAAAATCCCAGCCAAGCGTTGATCTGGCTTCCGGTGAAGAAAGGGAGATGGTCTATGAACGCTCAGACTTCTGCCCGGTTCCCCGTGCGGTTGTGGTCGTGGAGGCAATGACGGCCTTTGTCCTGGCGGGAGCGCTTCTGGAAATCCTGGGCGGGGATGATCTGGATACCCTTTTGGAGCGGTTTGAGAAACTCCGGAGAGGCACCCTGGACTCTTTTCAGATCAGGGGTGAAGCGAGGGTATGGTGGCCATGAGACAGGAGCGAATTTTTCTTTATGGACCACCGGGGGTAGGTAAGAGCACCCTGGGTCGTCAGCTTGCAGCCCATCTGGAGGCGTCTTTTCTTGACCTTGATACGGTCATTGCTGGCCGGGCGGGAATGCGCATTCCAGAAATCTTTCAGGAACTGGGCGAGGATGTCTTTCGGCGGATGGAAAGCGAAGCGCTGGCCCGAGCCGTTCAAGGAAATTCCGCCGTGATTGCCCTGGGGGGTGGCGCGCTGCTTCAGCCAGAGAATCGGCGGCTGGCGCAATCCACGGGCCGGGTTGTATGCCTGATGGCCGGTATGGAGACGCTTCAGGCCAGGGTTGGCGCAGAATCCACCGGCCGCCCTTTGCTGGATGACTCTCCGGAAGGGGCCTTGGAGAGTCTCTACCTGTCCCGGCAGGCTCATTATGAATGCTTTGCAGACCGGCTTTCTGTGGATGGGTTGACGCCGGAGGATGTCTTGTGGGACCTTCAACGATTATTGGGACGATTCCGGATCATCGGGATGGGCCCCGGTTATGATGTTCTGGTGGAAAGGGATCTCCTGAAGAAGCTCCCTTCAGCGGTATCTGATCGGGGGCTTTCAGGCCCTTACTTTCTGGTGATGGATCATCACCTGGCCGGCTTGTATTCATCGCAATTGATCGCGTTGATGGGGAAGGCGGGTTTTGCCGCTTCTCAATTTGTTTTTCCTGCTGGTGAAGGCTCAAAAAATATCGCCACTGTTCAGCAGATGTGGAAAGGGATGGTCAACAAGGGTGTGGACAGGGACAGCACCTGTTTGGCCTTTGGCGGGGGGGTGACCGGGGACCTGGCGGGTTTTGCCGCGGCGACTTTCATGCGCGGGATATCCTGGGTGAATGTTCCCAGCAGCCTTCTGGCAATGGTTGATTCCAGCCTGGGGGGCAAAACCGGGGTGGATCTGCCCCAAGGGAAGAACCTCGTGGGGGCTTTCAACGCTCCGGGATTGGTCCTTACGGATCCCGCGTTGCTGGCCACCCTGCCGGAAGAGGAATTCCGGAATGGCATGGCCGAGGTCGTCAAACATGGACTGATTGCGGACCCGGCGCTTCTGGATCTGTGCCGGCGGGGGAGGGATGTTCGGGAAGTTTTGTCGGAGCTGATACCCCGTGCAATTTGTGTTAAAGCCCGGGTCATCTCCACAGATCCCTTTGAGCAGGGGCACCGCAAGGTATTGAATTTTGGGCATACCATCGGCCATGCGGTGGAGAAGGCTATGGGGTACAGCCTGACTCATGGCCAGGCCGTGGCCATCGGGATGAGTGTGGAGACCTGGCTTGCCGAACGGATTGGTCTGGCGGAAGAAGGATTATCCGATGCGGTTGCGGCCATTTTGCGGAGATATGATTTACCGGTGTCCCTGCCTGCGGGGCTGCCCGTTGCCGACCTCATGGAGGGGATGCAGGTGGATAAAAAGCGCCGACGGGGGCGGATTCTCTTTTCCCTTCCGGAGGCGGTTGGGAAGATCAGGGTGGGTGTCCATATTGAGGAACTAAGTGCTTTGCTTGCTGAAAGGATGGCGTGAGAATGGATACGATTCTGGTGTTGCATGGACCGAATATGAACCTTCTGGGAAAACGTGAACCAGATCAGTATGGCCACAATTCTCTGGCATGGATCAATACCCGTCTGATGGAAGAAGGCCGCAGACTTGGGGTGACGGTGGAGATCCTGCAGTCAAATCGTGAGGGGGAATTAATGGATCACCTCCAGGCTGCAGATGGGGCAGTAATTGGGGTGGTCTTCAATCCCGGAGGATACACCCATACATCTGTGGCCCTACGGGATACTGTGGCGGCTATCCGAATCCCGGTGGTGGAGGTGCATCTTTCGAACATTTCAGCCCGAGAGGAGTTCCGACACACATCAATGATTGCGCCGGTTTGTGCAGGTACCATTGCGGGATTCGGATGGTATTCCTATCTTCTGGGAATGCACGCCCTTTTGGCCTTATGTGAAGAATCCACAGGGGATGACCCAACCGCGGGATGAAAAATTGACAAGTTTTGCCTGAATAGTCTGGGACTTGTCAGCTTTTTCGCCTTGGAGTATTATTCTTCTCAATTGAAGACCCTTTTCGTTTAATGTTTATTCAACGCGCCAGGGAAATTTTATGGAGAATCAACACGACCAGCCCTCCCCGCAAGAGCCCAGTGTCTGGGATTATTTTGTCTCAAAATTGCAATTTTGGTCGCGGGACTCCCAACCCGTGGAGGAACCTTTGGATGGACTTGCGGCTGCTGCGGCAGCGGATGTCCCGGAGACTCCAGAAGGCCCGGAGACCGTGTCACCGGAGCCGGATAGACCGCGCACTCGGCCGGAGCCATTGCAGAAGCCATCGTCAATCCCCTGGTTTTCCCTTGCAGCCCTGCTGTTAGCCCTCATAGCTCAGTTATCCCTGGAACCTTCCCTTGGGCGGACACCCTGGCCGGGCGTGATCCTGTATGGGGTCGCTCTTGGTTGTGCTGTGACGGGGGTTTTTCGCGGCGAATGGCGCTTACCGCTGTTAAAATCCGATTCCCAGGAGGATCTGCCCATCGCATTTCGGATGGAATTTTTGTTGATCGCCCTGGTGCTGGCGATTCTGGCCTTTATTTTGTTTGGCAACGGCCGTTTTGAATTTCTCAATTCCCTTTTATGGGTACTTTCCATCCTCTTTATATTTCTGACCTTCTGGCGGTCGGGTGAAAGACAGAGGGGGGGCTTGCAGTCTTTTTTGAAGCGCTTAAACCGGGATGAACTGCGGGTGAATATCACCCGCTGGACCCTGATTGTTCTGGTTGTGGCTGCGGTAGTTCTGTTCTTCAATTTTTATCGGTTGGATTCTGTCCCCCCGGAAATGGTCAGCGATCAGGCGGAGAAATTACTGGATATCCATGATATCCTCAACGGCCACAATCCGGTGTACTTCACCCGCAATACAGGCCGGGAAGTGCTCCACTTTTATCTCACGGCAGCCTATATGGCGATTTTCAATTTGGAGGTCTCCTTCCTGAATTTGAAGGTTGTGGCAGTGTTTGCTAATTTGGTGACCCTGCTCTTCATGTACTTTCTGGGAAAGGAAATTGGCAATCGCTGGGTGGGGCTCTTTGCCGTCCTGTTTGCAGGCATGGCTTATTGGCCGCTGCTCTTCACCCGGCTGGCCCTGCGCATCCCGTATTATTCCCTGTTTGTCGCCCCGGTGATGTATTTTTTGGTGCGCGGCCTGCGGCGGCAAAACATCAATGATATCCTTTGGACCGGTTTTTTCCTGGGTTTGGGTTTACACGGATACACGCCCTTCCGCATTGTGCCGATCTATGTGGTTCTAGTTATCCTGATTTATCTGGTCCATCGGATAGGGCGGGGGCGATGGCTGCAGTTGGTTTTCGCCCTGGTGGTGATCATAATCGTTTCAGTGATCGTTTTTATCCCCCTGATGCGCTATGCCCTTGATAATCCACAAATGTTTTCCTACCGGGCCTTTTCCCGTCTGACGGCTATGGAGACCACATTTCACGAATCCCCACTGATCATTTTTTTGAAGAATTTCTGGCGGGCCAGTGTGATGTTCTTCTGGGATAACGGCGTCATCTGGGCGCATTCCATTCCCGAGCGGCCAGCATTGGAGGTCGTCTCTGCGGCAATGTATTTCCTGGGGATTGCCAGCTTGCTGGTGCGTTATGTGCGCAAAAGGAACTGGATGGACCTGACCCTGTTGGTCTCCATCCCCATGCTGATGATGCCTTCCATTTTGTCCCTGGCCTATCCGGGAGAAAATCCATCCCTCAACCGCACGGCGGGCGCGATGGTGCCCGTTTTTGTGGTGGTAGCCCTGGCCTTCGAAACGTTTCTGCGTACTCTCCGCAAAAGACTTGCCGGGAGAATTGGCAGGATTGTCCTCTGGATTGTGGCGTTGGCGTTGATCATCTGGTCGGGCGTCAACAATTTCAATCTGGTCTTTGACCAGTATTACACGATCTACCGCGCCTCCAGTTGGAACACATCCGAGCTGGGACGCATTGCAGAATTCTTTGCAGAATCCCTGGGCAGCCCGGAGACGGTGTATGTGGTGGGTTATCCTCACTGGGTGGACTCCCGTTTGGTGGCAATCAATTCAGGCTATCCCGGAAGGGATTACGCCATTTTCCCGGAGCACATCCCGGCCACCACGGCGGATCCCAGGGCGAAATTGTTCTTCCTGAATATTAATGATGGAGAGAACATGCAACTCCTCCTGGAGACGTTCCCCAAGGGTGTGCTCTGGCAATATGATTCTGCGGTCGAAAATAAAGACTTCATGCTCTTCTTCGTACCCCCTTCACAAGGAGACAAACCCTGATGACGGTTGTCCCGGAAAATAACAGGAATATATCGCACCAGCAGACCCCTCGAAAACGAAACCGCCTCTGGCCGGATATTCTGATCGGTTTTCTTCTGATTCTCACGCTTCTGGGCGGCGCTTATCTCCGGCTGGTTGGCCTGAACTGGGACGAAAACCAGCATATGCATCCGGATGAGCGTTTTCTGAGCCTAGTCCAGGTGGCGATTGCCCCGGTGGATGAGAGCGCAGGTTATTTTGATACGGACAATTCTCCCCTAAATCCAGCCAACAGGGGCTATCCTTTCTTCGTGTACGGCACTCTGCCAATCTTTATCATCCGCTACCTTGGGGAATGGACCGGCCAAACGGGTTATCATGAGATTACTCTCCTCGGCCGGCAGGTTTCCGCTTTGTTTGATCTGACCACGGTCCTGCTGGTGTTTCTCATCGGCCGCCGTCTGTACAATAAGTGGACGGGTTTGCTGGGAGCGGCATTCTATGCCCTGGCGGTCCTGCCGATCCAGCTTTCGCATTTTATGACCGTGGATACGGTCACCAACACCTTTGCTTATCTGGCAGTTTTTGCGGCTGTTTGGGCCCTGCGGCGCACCAGGGATGTTCAGGTGCCGCCAACCGGGGAAGAGGCTGAACCCGCGGAGGCTGAATCCAACGATACCGTGGCTTCGACAGTATCGGCTGGCAAGAGATTGGACCTGGTCAGGTTTGGACGGATTCTGAACGATCTGGGCCCGTACATCCTGTTTGGCGTGGCCCTGGGAGCTGCCACTGCCTCAAAGATCAATGCGGTGGTGCTGGCGATGGTTCTGCCTCTGGTGGAACTGGTGCGTTATGTGCGCATGGACCCTGCAGCCCGCAAAGCGGCTCTGCTTCCGATCCTGAGGAATCTGGTGGTGGGAGGCGTTGTTAGTTTCCTCGTCTTTCGTCTGGGCCAGCCTTATGCTTTCCAGGGGCCTGGTTTTTTCAACCTGGGCATCAACGAGACCTGGTGGACCAGTTTGCAGAATCTCAGGGCGCAAGCCTCAGGCCAGGTGGATTTTCCACCGGCCCTGCAATGGGCACGCCGTCCGATCACCTTCTCCTGGCAGAATTTGGTCACCTGGGGATTGGGATTGCCCCTGGGCCTGTTTTCCTGGCTGGCTTATTTGGGCATGGGCTGGATGATCCTGAGCAAGAAAAAATGGCATCGTCATCTGCCGTTATGGGCTTTCACCGGACTGTATTTCGCCTGGCAATCCTTCTCTTGGGTTCGCAGCATGCGTTACCAGATGCTCATCTATCCGGCTCTGGTTCTCTTTGCTGGGTGGGGGCTGGTTCGGCTTTGGCGTGCGCGGAAACCTCTGCGATTGCGGCTGTTCCATCTCAATCCTGTGGTGATTCGGGTCACAGGCATTGTCCTCACGATCGGCATCTTGCTTTCAACGGCAGCCTGGGCCTTTGCTTTCACCCGCATTTACACCCGGCCCCACACCCGGGTGGCAGCCAGCCGCTGGATCTATCAGAACATTCCAGGGGCTCTCACGCTGCAGATGGATACCGGCGATGGGGACTTTCAGCAGCCGCTGCCCTACCGCGCCGGGGATTCCTTTGATGGGGCCAGTCCGTATGCGCTGCCGTTTTACGGTATTGCGGATGGGGTGTTATCCTCCGTGACCTTCCCCCACATCCTGGATGAATTTAACACCGATGCCCTGGAAGGGGTGACTCTCTCCATCATTTCGGCGGAATCACCTGAGACAGTGTTGGGAAGCGTTTTGGTCACGGACAGCTTCCAGCCGGATGATGAACACTGGCAGGGTCGGCCCTTTGAGTTTCTGCTGGAAACACCGGTTGCCCTATCGGAGGGAGATCTATACTATCTGCGGTTGGATCTTGTGGAAGGGAAAACCTCTCTTACACTGCGGGGCTCTCCTGTTTTGCATATCGTCACAGCGCAGGGAATGGCTCTCAAGTATCCCCTTCCGCGCATCCAGCAGAGTGTGCGCGCCGGTGCGGATTACCTGATGAATGTGACGGTTTTGGAGACAGGCACCATCACCGAGGTGACGGTGCCCTATCTGGTGGACCAGGCGGGGGCTGCCGGGGAAAAGACTCTGCAATTGCGCCTCAAATTACCCGACACCGAATCAGCCGCCGGCCCAGAAATCTCCACCACCCTGGCCGGGGATTTCTTGCCCGATGAGGATGCACGGGGAGGGTCCTACACCTTCGTCCTGGATCAGCCCTTGCCCGTCACAGAGAATGATGTCCTGCTGGTGACCCTCAGCACTGATCGTCCGGATGTGCGTCTGGTCCTCCATGCTCCGGCCCCGGTGCATGAAAGCAGTTGGGATGACGCCATTCCATACCCGGTGGATGGTTTCAGCCCCTACAGCGAAGATGGCGGGATTTACCGGGGGGACCTGAATTTTGAGATGTATTGGAATGATGAGGCCTTTAAGTTGGAGAAGTTTGAGACCAATCTGGATCGGGCTGATTATATCTTTATT
>DAOTUG010000150.1:0-6993 GCA_034437335.1 Anaerolineaceae bacterium | reverse complement strand
TTCTTATCGCTTGCTTTGCTTCTGTGCTAAAATTCATTGTAGAGCCTTTTCTCTATGTTTTTTGTCTCAAACTCTAATCATAGCTGAAAAGGCTCTATTTCCACAACATTTTAGTGCACCCGTCTGATTTCAATCAAATAAGTACCCAAGAAACCATGCTACAATACACCCATTCAACATCCGTTATCTAAACGAATTGTCTATGGCTGAGCTCATGAGATCCATATCCAAATCAAAGCACTTGATCGTCTTGGGGATATTATTCCTGATCAATTTCGCTCTGTTCCTGGTTCCTGGCGCACCGGGAAATTTTTTAGAGGTGAGAGACTCTCCACAAGATATCCAAATCCCGGATGTCCAGGGAGTCTACTCGGTTGAGGATGTGAACCATTTTCTCACTGTGATCGGGGAACAAGGCAGGAAATCATACCAAACCCTGCATTTAACCACCGATTTGACCTTTCCAATCATTTATGCTCTGTTTATCTCTGGATTAATCTTGCGTTTAAATGCCCATCCAGCGACAACCCTCAAAGAAAGCTGGCATTGGATGGCTTTCATGGCAGGCTCATTTGACATGGCTGAAAATATCCTAATGCTGTATATCACTGGCACATATCCTGCATATTATCTTAGAGCCATAATATTCGCCGCGCTGTGTAGTTTTTTGAAATTCGCCTGCATTTTTGCCTGCGTGGGCATTCTTTGTTTTCAACTGGCCCAAATTCTAATTCGTTTATGGCAGGCAAGGTTGAAAAAAGCCTGATCCCTCGGGAGGAAGCAGATGCGCAACAAACGCTTGAGAAATCAAATCATCCTGCTGGTGGGTTTAACACCCATTCTTTGTGCATCCTGTGTCATGATCCTCCTGGCAGTGACCGTTTTCCAACCGCAAATACCCCTCTTTCGGGTTATGAGTCCCAACCCCCTCAATCCGGTTTCCTTTGGGATTGGTTCCACTGGAAAACCAAGTACAAACCCCGGAGTCAGTGAGTTACCCATTCCCGATTCCACCCAGATCTTTCTGGTATTAGGATCAGACTGCCAGCCGGATGCGGGATTCCGCACGGATGTCATTATGCTGGTCAGTTACAGCACTAAGACAGGAAACATTGGTGTGGTGTCTTTGCCCCGAGATTTATGGGTCACAATCCCAGGATATGGTGAGAACCGGATAAATATTGCCTTTCAAGTGGGCGGATTTGAACTGATGGCGGCTACTATCCAGGCCAACTTCGGCATCTACCCCACTGAATATGCCATGGCAGATTGCACAGGGTTTGTGCAGTTGATTGAAATTCTGGAAGGCATTGAAGTGGAGGTCACTGAACCTGTTGCCGATGAATGTTATACCTACATTGATCCAGACGGCTGGTGTGAGGTGTATCCAGGAACCGTGTATATGGATCCATATCTCGCACTCTGGTATGTCCGTTCAAGAAACGCCTCTTCAGATTTTGATCGTATGCGGCGAACCCAGGAAGTCCTCAAGGCAATCATCAGAAAAGGGCTCAGCCCGGCAGGTCTGGCAAAAATCCCGGAGATAATGCAAGTATATCAGGAATTTGTGGTGACTAGTTTCACCGTGGAAGAAATATCACAGCTCATCCCGGTAGCATTTTCGACCAATATGGACACAGACATCAGACTCTACTCCCTGGCTTTCCCGGCAGTATCAGATTGGACCACTCCTGATGGCGCTATGGTCCTCGTTCCAGATGTTCCACAGGTGCAACAGGTTTTTTATGAAGCTTTTGAACTGAATCAGTGACATCAGAACAACTGACAGCAAAACCAATTTCCGAATCCCCATTTCCGGCGAGTGAAAATAAATACTGGGAATTCCCTTTGCCTGAAGGCTTCGCTCCATACAGGTCAATACTGTTTGCAGTTCCAAAGAATTTGATTTGCAAAACCTCTTCAAGGGACCTGAGAACCTCAAGAAGGGTCATTCACGAGATCAAAAAAACACCCTCCCCTTAGATTTGAAGCTTTTAGCATGGTGGCGTCAATGGCTACACGAAATATCCTCGCGAATCCAATTCCAACCATGTCCGCTTTCATTATGGCTCTCTCCTCTGTCTCTCCTGTTATTCCCCTTCTTCAGTAGTATTTTGCAAAGCCAACACACTCAGGGTTGGAATTAACAATCGTGTCTGCCCTACAGTACCAGTATATTTTGCCTTGACTATCACCGCCTGAATCCATTCAGCAAGTTGTAAAGATTTCTGTACATGAGAGGACTTATATTCTGAGAAGAGGGTTGTTTCGAATGGTTGATGGATTAAGAAAAGAAACGATTCCTCAGACATAGGCACAAGCTGCACAGCCCATTGGAGTTTAATGGTTGAGCGCCCCAAACTCAGATCCCACCGAAATTGTTTATCAAAACCACCCAGAGATTGATGTTTCATCTGGGAGAGAAACTTACAAAACGGATCCTTATCCACGTTCCCCAGGGTGCTGATCCACTCCCCGGAACGGAAACTGCCGCGTTTCATTACAACCGGCCTTGGAATTCTGCCATTCAGAACAAAAAGAGAATCTACAGGCAGGACGACACTGCCAGAATAAGTGTGGACCACGTGACACTCACCCAGTTTAGTGGGAAGCGTATGGGAAACGACCAGATCAGGTCTCAGCTTGCCCTTCATGAAGGGCAAACGAGCCTTCAAAAGCTGACTGGCCTGTTCTCCCATTTTAACACTCTCTCCAATCGGATGCACCCGCACCTGCGGTTCACCGGTGAGAAAAGGTAGTGCTTCCTTTAATAACTTACCTGTAATTGTATGATGGCGAGTTTCTTTTTTAGGTGCCATTGAAAATCTCCTGAGGATAAGGTAGAGGCGGGGTCGAAAAAGGGTAGAAACAGTGATTATCAACAATCAATTCTAAACGAGAATTGGGCGCGTTTCATTAAATCAAATTTTTAGTACAAACGCCCAATTCCGAGCGTTTGTACTAAGAACCAACATTGGTTCGTTACCCGATGAGGCCAGAGCCCTTTGCAATCGCATACACTTGGGCGTCGTGTTCCATCTGATCGAGCACCTCGAAGGCATGGTCCAAGGATCGACTCACAATCAGGACGCCGTCCTGGGGGATCAGGACCACATCGCCGTTAGTCAATGCCTTCAACAATTCATTTGATCCACCCTTGTCCCCTTCTACCAGGGAATGTATCCCGATCGGGTCACCCAGGATCTGCAGGGATTCGGGCAATGCCCAAGTTTCCAGTTTTTCCACAGCAAGGGAAAGAGCAGAAAGATACGGAGGATGCGCATGGATAATGCCATTGACATCTCCCCGTGCCTGATACACCGTCAGATGCACCTTCAAATCATCAGATGGCTGCCAACCATACCGTCCATAAACCGGACGGCCGGCATCATCAACCGTCAGAACCATTTTCTTTTTCATCTTACGGAGATAAACACCCTTGGGTGTGATCAGATACCGTTGAGCGTCAATTCTTAAGCTGACGCTGCTGCGGGTGGCGCTGGTAAAGCCCCGCTTCCCAAGGCGTTTCGCAGTTTTCTTGACCAATTTTCGCAATTTTTTCTCTTGTTTCGGAATTTTCATTCTGCCTCCTTAGTCTCATTGACGGCCTAATTATACCGGAACACCCTCAACTCAGTTTATAATAAGAGTTCAGGAGCCGTAATGAAAATAATCCATTTTAATCCTAACAAATCAAGATTTCGCCGTCTTTTCGAGAAGTTGCCCTTTTCACTCTATGAGAAGGATCCCAATTGGGTTCCTCCCCTGAGGGTGGAGGAGCGACGGTTGTTTTCCCAGAAGAAACATAGCTTTTATGGGCATGGTCAGGCAGCCTTCTTCCTGGCTGTCTCAAAGGGACAACCTATCGGTCGGCTGGTGGTTCTCAATAATCGAGACTACAACGTTTTTCATGGATCCAAGACGGCCCACTTCTTCCAATTCGAGTCCCGCAATAATCCCGAAATTGCATTTGCGCTCTTTGAAAAAGCAGCACAATGGGGTCGAGAAAATGGTCTGACGCAGATTGTCGGTCCAAAAGGCATGACCCCGCTTGATGGATTGGGACTTCTGGTGCGTGGATTCCAGCATCCGCCAGCTTTTGGGATGCCTTACAATCCAGAATATTATCCTCAACTTCTGCAGGATTGCGGTTTCACTCAGGTCCGAGAAACAGTCTCTGGATATCTGTCTGCTGACCTTGGTTGCCCTCAAAAAGCACTCAAAGTCGCAAATATCGTGAAGAAAAGACGGGGGTTCAGGGTGTTGAAACTGCGATCCAGAAAAGATCTGCTACATGGCATCCATCTATTGGGCAGAATGTATAATTCTGCTCTCTCCGGAACAGAAGAGACCATGCCGTTAACCCAGTCGGATTTGGAGACCATGTCCCAGGGACTGCTGTGGCTTGCCAAGCCATCTCTTGTAAAATTGATTCTAAAAGATGAAGAACCTGCAGGTTTTCTTCTTGCCTATCCTGACATCAGCAAGGCAATCAAAAAAACCAACGGAAGGCTTTATCCCTTTGGATGGATCCGTCTTCTTCAGGAAAAAAACCGAACGCCATGGGTAAATATTAATGGCATGGCAATTTCTGAAAAATATCAAGGCCTGGGAGCTACAGCGTTGCTATTCACAGAATTGTATAAGAGCGTGACAGAATCTGGCCAGTTCCGTCATGCTGAAGTAGTGCAGATTGGGACGGAAAACGAACGCATGCTTCTCGAATTGAGAGGGCTAGGAATTGATTTTTATAAGTCCCACGGCATCTTTTCCAGAGACATCTAACCCATTCAGGCCAACCATCTTCATCTCCCCAAAACAATTTCATTCTGACGCATAACAATAGAGAGTCAAGTTTAGCAGGGAATCACAAGGGGTGAGCCGATTGGCAAAAAACCACCAGTATGGATCGCTGTTCAAGAGCATTTGTTCCTGCCCAAAAACATAATCCAGGCCAATCGAATCCAGATAGATTTCTGCCTCTCCAGTTTGCAAGGCCGCAAAATAATCCGCACTGTTCATTAGCCCATCCAAATTAACGATCACCCTGTCCACAATAAAATATGCCTCCACCCCCCCGCCAGTCATCCCTATCAGCGATCCATCTTCCGTATTGGACTCTAAGAAGCGGATTTGCAAGAGAAATGTCTCTCGCATTTCCATGGATGCCTCCAGAGGAAAATTCTCCCGGACTTTTACCACATGCCATGAACCGAGAAGCAAGGCGAGGAAAGCAACTATGCCAAACCCTACCCGCCGATCTGAGAGACGACTTTCCAGCTTTCTGAGTCCCAAATCTAGGAGAACAGACCCCACGATAATCGTCACAATGGTTTGAGAAACCCAATACCAGATCCGTGAATGAGCATATCCGGCAACAAAAAGATAAAAAGGCTGCAATAATCCGGCGATGAAGGTCGGATAAACACACAGATGCTGCACTTTTTTCAGAAATCCTGACACTTGACGACGGATAAAAATGAAATATCCGGCTGCAATCATCAATGCGACCAAAATACCATTAACAGCGCCCAGGAGCAATGGGGCTTGAGCAAGTTTTGGAACCAAAAAACCTGTGATCGGACGTAGCAGTCCTTCATACAACAAAAACCAGGGATGACGATTGGATATCTGCGGTACGAGACCAAACATTTCAAGGACAGAAGAACGATAAACTGCATAAGGTGGGTTAGGCAAGGTGCCCCACCATTGTTTGATCTGTCCACTGACAGGCATGGGGGTCCCAAAATAGCGCATGTTCCAGATAATATATCCCCCAAACAAGATCATCACGGGAAAAAGAAACAGGAAGGAGCGGTAAAAGATTTTTCCAAAATGGAGTTCATTTTTTTCTTCAGATAACGACTTCCTTGAGGAAAAACTTAAAGGAAATAACCGGATTACCCCCACAAAGAAGAGCGCTAGGATGGGTTCGATCAGCAGCGCTGCTCTGGGGAATCCAGAAGGCAACAAATTGAAATGAGTTAGTAAGAGCATTGCCAGCAAATTTACAATACTGCTGGAGGCAACCACAATCAGGATCCTTAAAAAAAGCGTCTTCTTCTTGATGGGCTGGGGGGAGTACAAGCCAAAAAGATAAATAAAACTTAGGCGAGTCGGTATAGCCAAAAGGAGCAAGATAGTCGTTGCAGGTAAGAAAGCCAGGGCCTCAAATGTGCCAACCCGCAATATCACAGCAGTGAACACGCTGATAAATATTCCGAAAACATCGCTGATTAGATAATACCGGATGAAATGATCGGCAAAGACAATCCAGATCCCCATCAACAGCACCAAGAAAATGTTATCAAGCCGGCTGAAGAGCACCAAAGATCCGAAGAACCCAAGTAAGATAAGATTTCGCTCATTTTTTAAGCACAACCGTTGAGACAGAAACAAGAAGCAAAGGATCATGGCGGCATTCAGCCCGGTTTCCAACCCACCCATCGTGAGAAATCGTTGGATTGGCCAGAAGAAAATCCAAAAAAAGAAAGCCAGCAACGCAACAGATTTTCGAAGGCGCCGCTTCAGCATAAGGTAAAGAAAGATACCGCCAGAAAATGTGAGCACGGCACCCAGGATAACATGCAGCCGCAATGCAATCACCCGGTCCCCGTTTGAAAGAAGAAACAGAAAGATATTAATAACCATCCACAAAGGATGAAATCCATTCGTAAGGGCAATGCCATCAAAGCTAAAGCCAATGCCACGGATCACATTCCTGGCTACTTGGAAATAATAAAAGGCATCATCAATAAGAAACCAACTCATCAGGACTTCCAAAGGACGTGTGGCAATATAGATGTGCGTGGTGAGATAAAACAGTCCCAGAACCAGAAATACCCAGGTCCTGTAAGTTAGTTTATTTCTTTGCATGGCTTCTCCCTGCCATAATCAAATTCAGTCAAAAACTCGCCTAATTCTATCATGGATGAAATGCAACAACTCACGTCAGTCGAATGAATAATCGGTTAAAATTGACTAGATGCAACC
>DAOTUG010000149.1:0-13751 GCA_034437335.1 Anaerolineaceae bacterium | reverse complement strand
GGCACGATCGTATCCGCCTGCGCGAAGTGGGCGATCTCGGGGTCCAGCCAGCGCGCCACATAGTAATACAACCCGATCTCCCCCGCCTCCCGCTGACCGGTGAAGCCGAAGTCCGTCGGCACTGTTCCGCTGGCGGCCCACTCACTCCCGAAGGGCAGGTAGCTGCGCTTCCAAACATGTTCTACTGCATAATCTTCTCGCCAAACATTTCATCAATATAATAAACAACATCGAGAAATTCTTCAAATGTGAAATAATCTCCTATGTTTGCACTAAAAAACACATTAAAATGCTGATATCGCCCCTGGAAAACGCAATCTCGACTTCCAGTTATGTCATATCCGCATGCTAAATAATAGCGCTCTGCCCACTCAATCTCCGCAGAAATAGTATCATAATCATACCTATGGTTCCTTGAGGCTATTTCCCCTTCATATCGCCTCTCAGCTTGATATAAATAGTGAAACTCTTCCACCTTATAGCCTGCGTTATCAAACTTCCCGTTAATCATCTCCTCCTGAAAGTAGATGCTTTGCGTACTCGTTGATACAGATGGATCACCATCACGCAGACCACCAAGATCTGATACACGCGCAGTTTCAGGAAAGAAATCATCTGGTAAAGGGAAATCTTCCGGGTTTGGCGAAAAATACCACCAGCCGATTCTCAAACAACCGATCGTCAACAGGCCAAACAGGATCAGCAATATGATCTTTTTATTTCTGCTCATTTTTTACTCCGCATAATAATCAAAATACCCAGCACCGTAATCATTGTCTCCCGGCCTTGCAAGAAACGGTTCGTCAAAATCATCGGGCGGTGGCTGGAACCGGCCCACCCAGTACACTAATGCTTCCTGCAAGTCCGTATATGTCAAATCAGTGCCATATGTCATAAAAAGATAGATCCCAAATTGTACAGCCGCATAATCGTCTGGGTTGTCCCCCATACTGCCCTCAAACCACCACGCAAAGTCGTAACCATCACGCAGGCCTCCCCTCGTATCCCACATCTCCAGAAAACCGCCAGCCGTTTCGTAGATCAATGCGTCTATTCCGATCTGAGCCATACTGTATCCAAAAACGATGTTTCCAGGCGTTGAGTAATCTACCCAGGCACAGCCTTCCGTTGAACACAGGGTGACACCCTTTTTCTCAAATTGGTTATAGATTTCAAGTTTAATATCCTTCATCTTTCCTGAGCCAAACCTGGCATTCACGCCAAACACTGCAGCAACCTGCGAACTGACAACATACCCAATATGAGGATAGGGATTAGAGGTGTTCTCGCTGGCGTTCCACAATGCCTCAAGGTCTTGATTCTCCTGGCTGTTGGCTGTGGCAACCAAATCAAGGGCAAGAAACTCTGTAACATCATATGGATTATCCCCATCTGCTTTTGTCGGCCTTTTTTTGTGTCCTGTGGGGTCTGAAAAATTGACCGGATTGTAATCCACATACCCATACCGGTTATACGCAGCGGGGTTCCCCGCACCCGGCACGATCGTATCCGCCTGCGCAAAGTGGGCGATCTCGGGGTCCAGCCAGCGCGCCACATAGTAATACAACCCGATCTCCCCCGCCTCCCGCTGCCCCGTGAAGCCGAAGTCCGTCGGCACTGTTCCGCTGGCGGCCCACTCACTCCCGAAGGGCAGGTAGCTGCGCCGGGCCACCTGCGCGCCGCTGGTGTTCACCACCAGGCTTGTGCTGCCGAGGTGGTCTCCCATCAGGTAGAGGGGGTTGTCCGTATCCTCCCGCATGGCCAGCCGGGACGCACCGGCGTAGTAATACTTCTTCCAGGCCGTGGTCGTACCCCCGCCGTCCACCGTGACGATCTTCTCATAGTACATCCCAACATAATAGGTTGTCACGATCTCACCCGTGCCATACACCACCGATTTTACTCTGTTTCCGTCGCCATCATAAGTATACTCCGCCATGGTCACGCTGTTCTCCTGCACTTCCACCAGGCGGTTTTCAGCATCGTAGATCAGGGTCTGGTTCCCCCGGCCAATCATGTTCCCGTTGCAATCATAGCTATAGGTCTTCCCTCCGCTCTTGCTGGCCACGGCATGGGCGATCCCGGTGGGCGCGGCGGGGGTCAGGCTGGCCGCCTGGCAGGTTCCGCTGCGCGTCGCCCCATAATTGAGGGCCGCCCCGTCCATACTGCTCATCCGCCCCCGACTGTCATAGCCATAGCTGTCGCTGTAGGCGCTCCCAAAGCCCCCGTTGGCCGAGGCCGCCGTCAACCGGTCCAGCGCATCATAACTGAAGCTCTGCACCTGTGCCGGGGCATACAGCAGATCCTCAATGGATAGCACATTCCCGTTGGCGTCATAGCGATATTCAAAGGACAGCAAGCTGTCCGGGTCGGCCGTGGTGCCCGTCTGGGCCGTCCTCAGCCGGCCGCCCTGGGGTTCATTGTTCACTGTCGCATTCCAGGCGTAATAGGTATAGTGGGTCTGCAGGCCGCTTCCGCTGGTGTAATAGGTGCGGTTGGCCGCCCGTCCCGCCTCATCATAGCTCAGGGTGATGTGGGTGGAAAACAGGCTGCCCACAGAGGCCATCGTCCCCTGGGGGTGATAGTCGTAGTACAGGCTCTCCGCCGCGCCGCTCACCGCCGGGTAGACCATCTGAGAAAGCAGGTCGCCTTCCGTATAGGCCCACTGGGTGGTGAAGGTCTCCGTTCCGATGGTCTTGTCCTCCCGGATCGGGCTGCCCTGCTGGTCGTAGGACCAGATCGTCTGTCCGCTGGCATCATCCATCCCCGTCCGGCGGCCGATGCCATAGGCAGTTGGGCCTGTGTATCCGGAGAACATGGCCGCGGTGTATGCATCATAGTGGTAGGTCACATCCCATCCTGAGGGCGTACTGCAGCTTCCACTGCCTCCGAAATACTTTCCTGTCAGACGGTTGAGGTCATCGTAACACAGATGCACCTGCTGGTTCTTGCTGTCCACCTGGGTGGTGAGGTTGTCCATGGCGTCATACTGGTAGGTCCAAACGCCCATGTCAGGGTCGTTCATCTCCACCTTGCGCCCGCCCAGGTCATAGGCGAGATAGGTGCTGGCAAACACCCCGCTCCCATTAACCTGGTCCACCTGCACCAGACGGCCGCCCCCGTCATAGGTATATTCCAGCCACGGCCCAGCGGCGGGCGCCACCCTGACCGTCTGGCCCCAGACATCCAGATAGGATGTGGTGGCGTTCTGGTTCGGGTCCGTGACCTGCACGGTGCGCAGTCCTTCGGCGGCGTCAAAGCCATAGAGAGTCTGCACCACTGCGCCGCCCGGCGCATGGGTCTCGATCACGCGGCCCAGGACATCATAGAGGGTGCGGGTGCATGTGCCTGTGGTGCAAGCCGGGGGGGAGTGATAGGCGGCGGGGTTAGCGACATGATAGGGCATCGAAGCCCACTCCGGCTGCCCATTGGGATTATAAAAGATGTCCGTCACAATCGTTCGGGCGCCATCGGTCTGGCCGTCCAGGTTCACCCCCACCATCTGGGTTTGAATCTGCCGGCCAATGCCGTCATAGAATTTCCGCAGGGTCATCACCAGATCATCCCCCGAACGTTCATCCAGAAGCTGGGTGGCTTCCGTCCAGAAAGGCGTCCAGGAGCCGCCGCTTTCAACCGCTTCGTGGTAGCTGATGCTGAGGTTCATGGTCGAACTGCAGGTGGGCGGAGCGCCCGAGTCCCCCCGGGCCAGGCCGGTCACCCGGCCGCGGGAGTCGTAGCACAGACGGGTCACCAGATCGTTGGGGTCAGTCATCGTCTGAGGCAGGCCCAGGCGGGTGTCATAGGTCATGGTGGACTGGTGACTGGCGATGGGGGGCGTCACGGAGACCGGGTAGGTGTGATAGGTCGCATCATAGGTTGTGGTGGTAGTTTGACCATCGGATCCATCATAGGGCGCCCCGGACCGGTAGGTCGGGTATTGGGTGATGGATGTCTGATTGCCCCATGAATCATAGGTCATTTTTGTGTCTGAAATATTGAATGTTGAGCCATTCCATGATTTAAAATCTCTTTTCCAGGAAGGAATGCCCTGTGTTGGCGCCTCTCCCACACTGGCATTATTATCAAAAACCATCTGGGTAAGTTGAACAAGATCTTCTTTATCCCAATCGCAGACGCCGCCAACACAGTCCCAAACGTATGTGGACGCATTGAGCCCAACTAAATATAAGGAAGCGGTATCAGCAGGAAAAGAACGATTCCAGGTCATTTGCTCATCTTCCCAAGCATTACCATCCCAATACCTTTTAAATATCCGGGTCACATTCCCATATTGATAATCACCTTGATATCTTATTTCATACCAATATTCTTCAGATGTTGCTTGAAAAGTCGATTCTCTTTCAAACTGATAGGATTCTCGATCATCCGGGAACACCCAATGCACGTCAAAACCGGGGAAAGCGGGCTGGCTGTACTGGTGGTAATTGGGCGGGTCCAGGCTGATCCCATTGGGATTGGTCTCATGATCATAGTCCGTGAAGCGCAGATCAAATAAATAGCCCTCAAAATATTCGTCAAACCAAATGGTGCCGTCGTTGTTGGCCCCCATAAAGCGCCAGTCCAGGCTGGCGTTGAAATTGCAGGAGGCTGCGCTGCGGACGGCATAGCCGCTGATGGCGGGATCATCCCGTTTCCAGACCCGGGTGCTGTAGCCGTTGTCATGATCCAGGGTGAAGACCGCCACATACCAGGCGTCGGTCTCATACCCGTCGGATGGGCTGATCAGGGTGTCAAAGATCGTGAAACCGGACCCATCTCCATAGGCGGCATGCAGCCCATCATCCCGGCCGGTGATGGTCCAGCGGTAATAGAGGTTGTTTTCATCCATCACGCCCACAGAATAGTCCGATCCAGCCGTTGCCTTGAACTGAACGATCATCGAACGGCCATCCTGGGGGATGACGGAATTGCCGTGGATATAGCTCCATTCAGTGGGTTGGGCCTCGTGGAGCCGCATGGCGCCATCGCCCCGGTGGCGGATCACATCGGCATAATCCCCGGCGCTTTTCAGATCCTTGATCCACTGCCCGCTGTCCCAGCCGCTTTCAAAATTGTCCCCCCGGACGGCAGAAAGGGTCATGCTGGCCGGGCTCTGGCCCTTATAGATGTCATCCTGGTGATAGAAATTGACCGTGGTCAGCCCAGAGGGATGGGTGACCGTGGAAGCGGCATGGCCCCGGAACTGCTGATAGATCGGCGTATAGCACTCCCAGTCCTCATCCTCTGGATCGCTGGTGTCCTGGCCGCACCGATTGGGCGAATTCTCCACCACGGCAGAATGCAGGCTGTCGTTTGTGGCGGGTTCGTCGTAGGTGAAGGTATAGGATAGAGTATCCCCGCTGAACTGGTCAATGATTTCCTTTTCTATCACACGATAGCGGGTAATGACCGGCTGGAGGGTGGCCTTATGCACAGCGATGCCATCCCAGATCAAATTCTGGCCCTGGCACCAGGCCTCATTGCAATATTCCGCCGGGGAACTGATGATCCTGCCCATGGCGCGGTAATCTCCGTCCAGGGCCGAACTGCGGGGGTAAAAAGCATAGGTGTACTGGTTATAAAAGGAACCGGTCAGATGATACTGCGCGGAGGTGCCATCCGCGCCCAGCCCGACTTTGAACCAGTCGGAGGAATCCCCATGACCATAGATTGAGACAATCAGATCCAGGCGGTAATAGCTGCCGGGGCGCGTCAGACCGTGGGGCAGGGTGAGTGTGGCCGGAGAGGCCGTATCGCGGATCCACATGAACCAATCCCCATCATAACTGGCGCAAGATTTTGACCAGCCAAACGTGCCATAGGCGCCCTGGTTGTGGCAGAGATCGTCAATCGAGCCCGACACGCCGGCCCGGGAGCCCAGGGTATTGATCGTCTCATGCCAGATATCATAGGTATATTCAATCCGCCCGCCCTGGCCGTTTTCGGCAGCGGTCAAGTGCATCCCATCGTCATATGCAAAGGTCATTTCGGGTTCCGCCACCCAGGCGCTTACGGCCGGGTCCCAGAATTCCTTGACCACAGCGGAAAGGGTCAAAACGTGTTTCAAGCGATCATCGCCGCCATGGCCGGACCAGGAATAATTCGGGAAAACATACTGCGGACTGGTTTCGTCCTGGGCAAATGTCAGGTCATAGCGCCAGGCATTGACCCAGGCGCCGTTGTCGTTCTGTTGGACAAGGACGGCATCCAAACGCTTCTTAGTATAGAAAACATTTTCAGCCACATGCCAGCCGGGGGCATAGTCGTTACGATCGCTTTGGGTCTGGAAGAGGATGCGATATCCGCCGGTGGGATAACTGATCTGAGAGGGGTTGTTATCCAATACCACCCAGGCGTCGTGGCCTGCGCCGCAATAATCTTCCAGGGTCCGGTAATCCCGTTCCCAGGTGATGTCTATCTTCTGGTTAAACTTGTTGACAATCTGACGCAGCCCCCACTGCCAGGTGGCATGAACGGCCTGACTACCATCGCAACCCGTGGGGTAAAAAGCGCCGGAATTTTCATCATTCACCAGGGTGTCGCTGCTGTTGTAATATCCGCCAAAGACATATTTTGTGCCCACCTTGTCCCAGGCCACCCAGACATCAATATCCCGGTGATATTGAATCCGCCAGAAATTTTCAGACAGAAGATAGTACCGGATAACATTGTCTCCGGGGTCATGGGCTTCCGGCACCATGAGGCCACCGGCGCTATTCACCATCAAACTGAAGGTGTCGTCAATCAGGCTATCGCTGGTGCCGTGCTGGTCCCGCAGGATAGCGCCGACGTCCATGCTCCATCCCATGCCCGCCCAGCCAGCTTGGGTCATAAGGTTGGCGCCGTCCACACTGGCGCTGTTGTAGGAAAGGCTGAGGTCTGGCTGGAACCCTCCCGGACCGGGGGGCACATCCAGGGGCAGGCTGTAAGTGGCTGCACCGGTGAAATGGTCTGTCTGGAAATTCTTCAGGGAGGGCAGCCTGGCCGATTCCCAGGAGGCGGCGGACAGGTCCCACTCCGAAAAATGATCGCTCTGGGTGGTAAGACGATTGTTCTCCACATCGCGCCGGGTGGGCACGGGCGTCCACAATCCGGTTTCCTCATCATAATAGTGAATGAAAAGAGAATATTCATTTCCCACAAAACGGGTTTCATCATAGGAAAATTGGAGGGTGACGGGCTTTTCAAATTCGCGCAAACGCTTTCCGGACAGGGTCTCTGCCTGAAGGACCACGCTGTTCCCGCTCAGATTATAAGGGGCGATCCCACCGGTAGCGGTCTGACGGATCAGGAGGGCGACCTCTTCCTCCAGGGCCCCGGCGGGGAAATGGACTTCAATGCCTCTGGCCGGCCATGCCACCGACCCGCCCTGCGGACCGGCCCGGCCGCGCACGGCCTGGTCAAGTACCAACCACCCCTCAGCCAGGATTGTTTCCCCGGCAAAGGCCCGGGCAGAGAAAACAAAAGGGCCGAGAGCGTCTTCCGCTACAAGCCAGGGGACGGCCCCAGCGGCCTGTACCGGCAGCTCGAGAATGTGATTCTGGGAATCAAAGACCCCGCTGTTCTCAGCAGCGGGTTGAAGGCCCGGGGGGACTTGTATTCTGATATTGGCGTTGGATGGGATAGTGGATGCATCGAGGTTAAGGGTGATCACTTCACCCGCCACAAGGTAGTCTGCACCGGAGGCCAGGGAAAGCTCCAGCCAGGGCGCACCGGATGGGAATGGCGGAGTGGTATTTTCCACGCTCTCTTCTGGGGTTGGGGAGGGTTCGGGAGTCGCCTGCGGTGTGGGCGTCGCCTGCGGTTCGGCAGTGGGCGTTTGCTCCGGCTGGACAGACTCAGACGCCGGAGTCGGATCCTGGCTGAAGACCATATCTCCTTCACTGCCGGCGCGGCGGCTTCGAACTGCATCCAGACCCATTGAAAAGACCGGACTGGCCAGTGAAAAGAAAAGCACCAAAACGATGAACGGGATGACGGTCTTCCTGATACGAGACAGCATTCTACCTCCCTGATGTGTTTCCCCCTGGCAGCTTCCCCGGGGCTTGGTGGATAGGGCATGGGCGGCCTTCCAGCCGCGTCGTCAACTATTCAGTTGTTTCCAATGAAAATAGTATACACGGAATTTCTGTTTGATTTGATTTTTCGCATTAGGGTCTCTTTAGAGTTCCCCGGCAGCAGGCATTTTTCCCACAGGTTGATTTAATTTACTCCAAAATGTACACGCCCGCAGTAACAGAATGCGACACATTGGTATGCTGGGATGGGGCCCAGCCCAGGGTCCAGCCAGCGCGTCTTCTCTCCAGCCGCCCAGGCCCTCCGCCCTGCCGGACCACCCCATCCTTGGTTCTTCCCCCAACGACCCTTTACATAATTTCAACCTGGAGAGTATAATTTAATCATCTTTTCATTTAACGGTGCCCCCGCATGAAAACCGGATAGATCTCCCCTGCCAACAAAGCGGGCCCCCGCCCCTTTCCCGCCCAGCCCACACCATCTCCCCATTTCGAAAGGATGCCGCTGATGTCAAAAAAACACCTGGAGGACCTGAACGCCTTCATCTTCATCCTCATTTTTCTGGGATTGATCGGCTCCCTGGGGACGGCCATCGCCCTGGGGGTTCTGGAAAAGAGCTTCTGGGTCGCCGCCCTGACAATCCTTTCCCTGATCATAACCCTCATCGGAGCGCTCCAGACCTCAACAAAACAGGATAAAAAATCCATCGTCATCGCACAGAGCATCTTCCTCTTCACAGGAGTCAGCACCTTCCTTCTGGCCAACAAAATCGCCGACTTCCAGGGCGCATGGCTGTGGACCCCCATCTGGCTGACCATCGGCCTGATGGTCTTATCCTCGGGTATCTCCCAATGGAACGAGAACTTCAGGATCGTCAGCGTCCTGTTTGCCGTGGTGGGGATCGCCCTGGTGGCGATCTCGGTTGCCGGGCCCCTGACCGTCTTCTCTGTCATGAACCAGCAGCTTGCCGGCGGAGAAACCCCCACCCAGGTGGCTGAAACCCAGCCGGTTGAAACGGCGGAGGAAACCGCAGCCTCCACCGACGAACCAACAGAAGAAACCCCCGCAGAAACCGCCCCGCCCACCGCCACGGCGACGGAGGAACCCCCCACTGAAACGCCGGAGACAACCGCGCCGCCGGACCCCGGGGATGCCCCCAGCGCGGGCTTTACCGATTTCATCAGCACCGCCTCCAGCACGCCCTGGGGGATAGCCTATCTGGGAATCCTCTTTCTGATCGGCCTGTTCATCTTTCGCAAATGGTGGGGCGGTTTGCTCATCCTGGCCCTGGCCGTGGCGCTGCCCCTCCTGTGGCAGTGGTCCAACCCCCGGCGGCTGCAAGAACTGACCCGCATCTTCAGCAGCAATCCCATCGTATTCTGGCGGTCCCTGATCACCGGGCTGCTGGTCAACTCCCGCGCCCTGGGCTGGTCCCTGTTCCTGGCGGGCCTGTGCCTTTCCGTGATCTTCGCCGCCTTCCAGCTCCCCCAGGAGGAAGGCTGGACCCGCTTCGGCAATATCCTCTTCGCCGCTGCCCTTCTGGGGACGGCCGCCGCCCTGGAGCTGGCCTGGAGGGAGGCTTTCCCCGCCGGCCTCTTCCAGAACAACACCGGCGCCTTCATGGCCAGCGCCGGCTGGGACAACCTCTCAAGCTGGCGGTTTTATCTCCTGCTGGTCCCCGCCCTGATTCTCATGACCACCCTCAAGGCCATGCAAACCAAAACCGACCGGGGTCTGTTCGCCTTCCTGCAAAAAATTCCCCCGGGCATCGTCGGCGCCGCCACAGCCTTCATCGGAATGGCTATCCCCGTTGGCCTGCTGGTGTTTTTGGATGGGATCATATTGGGCGTCAACCTGAAAAATCTTGCCTTTCTGCAGGAAAAAGGGCGCTGAAGATACCCGCCCGCAACACCAACGGCGTACTCGGTCAGGCAATGAAGGGCCAAGGGGCAGGTAGGAGACAACCAGCGCGCAAACACGGCCTGGCGCGCCAGACCAACCCCATCCCCGGCTCTTCCCCTGCCGCTTAAGGGAAAGAACGGCCAGCAGCAGAACTGCAGGGTGCGCAGCGATGTTCTGCGCACCACGGAATCTGGAGCGTATAACCCATCCCATCCCCCCGCAGGTCCACTGCGCTTTCCGGCGTGCGCCGTCCCTGTATCCCATCCCAAGAATTCCTGGTACAATCCCCTTGCCGCAAACCGCAATAATCCCGCCCTTGCCCGGGTCGGGCACAGCAAGGAGCCGCCCGATGGACGAAAAATACGCCCGGATGAAAAAGATGACCACGGCCAACCGCAAAGCGTGGGACGGCCTGGCGGAAACCCACTATCGCAATTACCACATCCACCGTCTGCTGGACGGCCAGCCTCTGCTGAACGACGTGGTCCGCCGGGAGGTGGGAGATGTGCAGGGCAAATCCCTGGTCCATCTGCTCTGCCACATCGGCTCGGACACCCTTTCCTGGGCCCTTCTCGGGGCGCGGGTCACTGGCATTGACATTTCCCCCCAATCCCTCCAATATGCCCGACGCCTGGCCGAAAAAATGGACCTCGCGGAGGCCCGTTTCATTGAAGCGGATATCCTGGATGCGGCCGAAGTGGTCACGGAGCAATTTGACATCGCCTTCGCTTCCACAGGGGTGCTATGCTGGCTGCCGGACATCCAGGGCTTCGCCCACACGGCCAGAAAGCTGCTCCATGCAGACGGTTTCTTCTATATCCTCGATGGTCACCCCTTCCGCAACATGCTGATCGCCGACGACGGCGCCAGCAGCCCGGACCGCATCCAGGGCAGCTATTTTCGCAAAAAAGTCTGGCGCTATGACAACCTGGGCGACTACACCGACCCGGACCTCCTCGTCCCCACAGAATCCTATGAGTGGGACTGGACCCTGGGGGAGATCATGACCGCCTTCTGCCAGGCCGGATTTCGGATCGAGTTTCTGCACGAATTCCCCCAGTATTTCTACAACGGCTATACGCCCTATGACGTGGCCAATGACAAAGTGGAACTGTACCCCTGCACCTTCAGCCTGAAGGCCACGGCCATCTGAGGCCTCCCCCATTCAGTGACGCCCATCCTCACCGGCGCAAGGCAGCCCCCAGCCGCGCCAGGTAGGATTTGACCGCCATCCAGACCATCCGCAGCAGGCGCCGTCCGCCTCGCTTTTGGGCCAGCCTCAGGTACGTCCCGGCGGTTGTGGCCGGAATGCGGGGCTGGGCCTTTTTGGCGCGGCGGGTCATCTCAACCGCGCCCCAGGGGCAGACGGAAACGCACAGCCCGCAGCCGATGCAACGGGCGGCGTCAAAGGCCACCCCCTCTCCATCCGCATGGAGCGCATCCATGGGGCAAACCGCCAGGCATTGGCCGCAGCCAATACAAGCCTCCGGGTTGAAGCGGGCGACAAAGGGGTTGGCCACCAGAGATCCGGGGTTGGGCTCTTTTTTGATGGATCGCAGCACCCCGCAGCAGCAGTCACAGCAGGCGCACATAAACAGGGGGTCGCGGGCATTGGCCGGCTGCAGGACCAGGCCGGCCGCGCGGGCCCGGTTCAGGATGGCGGCGGCCTCCTCAAAGGTGACCAGGCGGCCGGCGCCGGATGCAGCGGTGGCTTCCGCCGCGCCGTCAAAGCTCAGGCAGGCCTCCAGGGGCTTGCCGCAGCCCTCCCCAAGGATCTCGCCCTCCTGGCGGCAGATGCACGGGCGCACGGCGATCCGGTTCTTTGCACGCAGGATCTCCAGAGCGGCCTCATAGGGCAGCACCTCGCTGGTGATGGGAATGCTCTCATGAATGGGGATGGTGCGCACCTGGGGCAGCTTCTTCCAGGGGCCGCGGTCAAACCAGACCGGGGCATAGGCTTCAAACAACGCCACCACCTCGTCATCCAGGCGGCCCACCTGCCCCTCCCAAAAACCGATCACAAACTGACTGGCGGCGTAGCGCGGCGGGTCCCAGTCCGGCCCGTCCACGCTGATCAGGCCCTTGCGCGCCATTTCGGCCAGGAGGGCCGCGGCCTGCCCCTCCGGGAGGCCCGTCCTGCGGGCGATGGCCCCGAGGGGCTCCGAGATCAGGTTCAGATGCAGGGCCAGGGCAGCCTCTTCTTCGGTGAACAGGTGCGCCAGCAGGCGCAGTTCCACCCCGGATTCCGTGGGCGGGAACCCGGCGGGCAGATCGTCCAGAAAGGCGGCCAGGCGGCGGTACACGTCCTGTGAATTTTGTGACATCGCTGCCTTCCATTGTACTGGCAAATCCGCAGGTGGGCGGTGCATGGCGGTTGGTGATTGGGGCACAGGGGACCTCTTCAGCGGACTCTCACGCACCGAATCCTTTGAAACCCGCTACACTCCCCGACCACCGGTCACTGCGGCTTCCAAGGGAAGCATGAGCCATCTCAGACTCCCGCAGGGAGCAACCCAGGATGCCCATTAAACTTTGAAGACAGCAGGCGCGGACCCGCCACCCCGCGCCTGCTGTCTGCCTCTTTCACATCATTTAACTTATGGCGGTGAATTGCTCACGTTTAATCGTATAGGCTATCTTCTGTAATTGATAAAATGATGGTGCGCGTGTTGGCCTCTGAATCTTCAGATATGTTGAATGACACATCGAATCCATCAACGGCGCCTTCATATTTACCAACTTCGCTTTTGACGTGCTCGTTTTTGAATGCAATGATTTTCAGAGCGGTTGCAGGATCAACGAAATCTTGCAGCGCGACCGGGAAAAAGCCGTTAATGAAATCGAAATCCCCTGTATCTATATTCCAAATACCGCCAATAAAGATTGAGTTGCTATCGTACCCCACCAAGATCATCGTGGCGGCGCTGTTCTTTCGTGTGGCGACTCTCCCGCCGGAGACATCCGCCCAAACCCACCCTGTGCTGCCGAATGCAGTCTCAAGATATTCCGGACGTTTATTAAAAACAGCCGGGGTTGGTGTTGCGGTTGGGGTGGCCGTTGCTGTCGGAGTGGGTGTCGCTGTTGATGTGGGGGTTCGCGTAAGTGTTGGTGTTGCTGTGTTGGTTGGAGTCAGCGTAGGTGTGCTGGTTTTTGTTGGGGTTGAGGTTGGGGTGGAGGTTGGCGTGAAAAGGCTTTGCATTCTACAGGATAATGAAAGCAGACCGCCTAACAACAAGCCAATGATTAAAATCGCTTTTGTATGGATTTTCAACCTCTCCTCCTTAAGTCTGGAAATGGACATGTTCTCGTGAAACAATTCCAATGAGATTTCTGATACCACAAAGCGAAAATTTACATTAATTTATTTTTTTTTAATTGTACCACACAAAATTGGTGACCAGCTTACCCGATAGGCCGTCTGCAAGGCAATCGCATATGGACTCATCAAGGTATTTGTCCAATGACTGACCCCCATCCTCGTGGGCCGTACCACTGCGCTGATGGGGCAGGAAGGGGGCTTTTTTTATTTGTTCCAGACATGCTCCCACGCTGTGTGCTTATCTCCGGCGGATGATGTTGTTAAGGTGCGAGGCGGACGTGTCCTTATGCCGGACAGGTCCTTACAGCGGTGTGCGGGTATTCGTTTTTGGAAAAAACGAACCGAAACGAATAGCGGCAAAGGTCAGGCCACTGCGCTGGTTTCCTGTTCGGGCAGATCTGCAAGGACGAGGTTGAGGCGCTGCTGGCGGACGGTTTTTTCACCTGATCAGAACGTTTTGATTCTGCGGTCATGAGAAGCGCTCCTTTCGGACGCGATCATATGGCACTGATGT
>DAOTUG010000148.1:0-5668 GCA_034437335.1 Anaerolineaceae bacterium | reverse complement strand
CGGTGGACGCTTCAAGGCGCCATCACAACTGCCAAAGCCAGAGCAGCCTGGCTTTCAGATGATGATAGCTTTGACCAAATAACATCCTTGCCATTAGCTGCCTAATTCTACATGTTTTTAGTGCACCCGCTGGTTGATATCTCCAGATTTGGCGCGTAAAATAAACTATAATACAACTTTGATGTTTGAATGATTGATGCTGATTGAATACCCATTTATTGGAGATGATCTATGAGTGAAGAGACTGACGTCACCCGATCGAATTTTATTACCGATATTATTGATGAACATCTGGAAAAGGGTCGCTTTGACCATGTCCACACCCGTTTCCCTCCGGAGCCCAATGGCTACCTGCATATCGGCCATGCTAAATCCATCTGCTTGAATTTTGGCATCGCGGAAGCCTATCAGGGGCAAACAAACCTGCGGTTTGATGACACCAATCCCACCAAGGAAGAAGTTGAATATGTCGAGTCCATCCAGAGGGACGTGCGGTGGCTGGGGTTCAGTTGGGATGACCGGTTGTTCTTTGCTTCGGATTATTTCCAACCCCTGTATGACTTTGCTGTCGAACTGATTAAAAAAGGCCAGGCCTTTGTCTGTGATCTTTCTCCGGAAGAGCTGCGGGAGTATCGCGGCACACTGACCGAACCGGGCAAGAACAGCCCTTTTCGGGACCGGTCCGTGGAGGAAAACCTGGACCTCTTCGAAAGGATGAAGAAGGGCGAGTTCCCGGATGGCTCCCGCACCCTGCGGGCCAAGATTGATATGACCTCCCCCAACCTCAACATGCGCGACCCGGTCATCTACCGCATCCTGCATGCCGAACACCATCGGACCGGCGATGAATGGTGCATCTACCCCATGTACGATTATGCCCACTGCATTTCCGACTCCCTCGAGAAAATCACCCATTCCATCTGCACCCTGGAATTTGAAGATCACCGGCCTCTCTATGACTGGTTCCTCGAGCAGCTGGATATCTTTCATCCCCAGCAGATCGAGTTCGCCCGCCTGAACCTGACCTACACGGTGATGAGCAAACGCAAACTCCTGCAGCTTGTGCAGGAGGGCTTTGTCACCGGTTGGGATGACCCCCGCATGCCGACCCTGTCTGGAATGCGCCGCCGGGGCTATACACCCTCGGCCATCCGCACCTTTGCAGACACCATTGGCGTTTCCAAGGCGAACAGCGTTGTGGATGTGGAACTGCTGGAACATGTCCTGCGGGATGATCTGAATGAAAAATCCAGACGGGTGATGGGCGTGGTGGAGCCCCTTAAGGTCATCATTGACAACTATCCGGACGATCAGGAAGAGGAATTTGACGTTCCCTACATTCCCTGGGACCGGGAAAACAGCCCCACCCGCAAGGTGCCCTTCTCAAAAGAAATTTATGTTGAACAAAGTGATTTCATGGAAGACCCGCCCAGAAAATTCTACCGGCTTTCTCCGGGCCAGGAAGTGCGCTTGATGAACGCTTATTACATCACCTGCACGGATGTTGTCAAGGATGATGATGGAAAGGTGATCGAGCTGCACTGCACCTACGATCCGGAATCCCGGGGCGGGATGTCTCCCGATGGGCGCAAGGTGCGCGGGACCCTGCACTGGGTTTCCGCCCGGCACGCCTTGGAGGCTGAACTGCGACTCTATGACTATCTTTTCGCCAAGGCGGATCCCTATGATGTGCCCGAAGGCGGGGATTTCACCGATAACATCAACCCGGATTCCCTCCAGGTGGTCAAAAACGCCAAGCTGGAACCCAGCCTGAAAACGGCCCAACCCGGCGAACCCTTTCAGTTCATGCGGCAGGGCTATTTTTGTGTGGATTCTGTTGATTCTCAACCGGATGCCATGGTCTTCAACCGGACCATTTCCCTGGTGGATACCTGGGCCAAGCTGCAAAAACAGCGCCGAAGCTAATAATTGGATTTTGTGAAAACAAATCAAAACGCCCCATATGGGGCGTTTTTTCTTTGGATATTCTCTCTGGGACGGCAGTTCGTCTGCTGTGTGCTTCAGGATGATTCTTCTGATGTTTTCTGGGCCTGTTTCTCAAGGTAGCCGCCCCCAAAGGTGAAGAAACCGATTCCGGCGATGCCCAGCCAGCCAGCCCAATCTCCCAGGGTGGTGTTGATGGTCCCTTCTCCGTCGCCGATGAGGACATCGGAAACCAGGGTGGCCCCGCCGCCCTCAGGGAAGGATGCCAGGGCGCGAATGCGGCCATAGGGGTCAACGATGGCGGAATCAAAGCCGCCGTCTGCCTTGACCATGGCCACGCGGTTTTCAATGGCGCGGAAGACCACATGGGTATAGTGTTTGTCAGCGATACCGCCCCAATCGTTTGAAGGGACCCCGATGAGCTGAACGCCCTGGGCGGCCAGCTTGCGGGCTGTGTCGGTGTAATCCAGGTCGTAGCAGATGATCGTTCCCAACACGCCAATCTCCGTGTCATAGACCGGATAAGTGCCCCGGGTCGGGCTGGTTTCCCCCCCAAAGACCACCGGGTGGTCCTTGCCGAAGACGCCCAGGAACTCACCCTCCGGGCTGATCACGGTTGCTTCGTTTCGGAAGGTGCTCTCATCTATGGTGACGATATACCCCACCGCCAGGTAGGTGCCGGTTTCCTGGGCCAGGCCAACCAGGTCCAGGGGATCGGTCTCCTGTGGGTCGTACTGCAGGGCGCCTTCTGGCCAGACAATAAATTCTGCGCCTTCGGCGGCGGCGTTTCGGGTCTCTTCGATCATGTTCTCGTGCAGGACAGCCACTTTCTCATCCTGGCCCATATTGGCCGTGATGATGGGGGACAAATCCGGTTGAATGGCCGCGGTGGTGCGCAGGGGGGCCTCAGGAGGCTGGAAAAGGACCAGGCTGAGGACCGTCCAGAGGACAAGGGCAATGGCGGTGCCGGTGGCCCAGCGGGAGACCATCTTTCCGGAGATTTGCGCAACGTCAACCCGTTCTGTGCGCTTGTCCAGCCAATAGATGACTCCCAGGGCCAGGACCAGGTTCACCACCATGATCAATATGCCCTGGCCGATGATGCCAAAGATGCTGACAGGTTGAATGAACCACAGTTGGCGGTAGAGCGGATAGGCGATGAAGCCCCAGGTGCCCGCAAAGGGGATAAAAAGTCGGATCATTTCAATCCCCGCCCAGGAGAGCGCGCCTTCAATGACGAACCAGCGATAGCGGGTTTTCTGGTTGAAGCGCCGTTTTCCCATATCCGTCAGGAAGGAGATCACGGCGGCAGCCAGGGGCAGGTAGATCATGTAGGTCCCTGTGGGATTGAATACGGGCCCCAGATAGCCTTGCAGCCAGATTCCGATAGCCAGGGCGATGGGAAGGCTGGAAAGTTTGGGGGGCATGATTCGGTTCTGTGCGACCAGCACAGGCACCCAGCCGATGAAAATCAGCGGCCAGATCTCAAAGGGCGGGAACGCCAGAAGGAAGGCGACGCCGCTGACCACTCCCAATAATATGCCAAATAAACTATTTATAATTGGTTTCTTCTTTTGCATTTAACGTTTCTTTCTCTTCAAGTTTTTCTCGTATTGCGTCCAGGTTGATTTTCTGATATTCCCTTGACCGGATGCGGACAAGGGTTTCTTCAATCCATTGGATCCGGGATTGGATCAGGGTTTCCCCGAAATCAATGGTCAGATTCCAGTAGAAGATATCTCTGACCTCTTCCGTCCCATCATAATTTTGCGCGCTGATGCTCCGAGCAGCCTGGATCCGGCTCAGTCGGGCTCTCAGATTGGTCAGCTTTTTTTCCAGGACGGCAATGATCTCCTCATCGCTGATCTGACTTGCGAAGAAGATTTGGATCAGCCAGGGGATCCGGGGTGTTTTGGGTTTATGAAAGGTTGTCAGCCATTCTTTCAAGGCTGCCTGACCGGATTCGGTGATGTGATACACTTTGCGGGGCGGGCGGGTTTCCTGGAAGATAACTTCCTGGGTGACCCAGCCTTCCTCCTCAATTTTTGATAGTGTCCTGTAGATTTGGCTTTGGCTGGTGGACCAGAAATGGTGGGTTGAAACCTCAATGACCGAATTCAGGTCATAGCCCGTCATTGGTTCGTAATTGAGCCAGCCCAAGATGACATATTGTAATGACATGATACGCTCCCTTGTGTTGATATGTGCGTGTACATATATATTAGTGGAAAAAATCTTATTTGTCAAGATCTGACATGAATTCAATCTAAAATTGCCAGGAAAATAAGATTAAGATGTGCGAAACGAATCCATCAGAAACCGTGCAGGACTTCCATGACCCTTCCGAGATCCTCCAGGCCAGGCAGGAGGTAATCTGGCTTGTGCTCCGCCAGGGCTGCCCGGTCATAGCGTCCCGTGGTCACGCACAGGACCTTGAGCCCAGCATGACGGGCGCAGGCCACATCCCGGGGGGTATCTCCGATGATGAGGGCCCTGGCCGGGTCCACCTGCGCGCCAAGCTGTTGACTCAACCGGTGCAGGGCCATGGCTGGCAGGGCGTTGCGGTCTGGATGTTCGCTGCCAAAAGCGCCAAAGCGAAAGAGGGTGGGATCAATGCCGACCGAGCGCAGTTTGTGGGGCACTGCCTCACGGACATTCCCGGTCAGCAGCCCCAGAATGAAATGATCATCCCGGGTCAATCGTTCCAGAAGCGCCAGTGCCCCGGGCAGGGGTTTCATCTTGAGGGTGGGGACGGCGGCTGCAATATGCCGGGCATAGGCCGCAAAGGCGGCTTCCAGGTCCTTTTCAATGGCCTGGGGCTCCACACCCGCCAGAGTCATCAGGTCGGTGACGATCTGCCAGTCGGTCTTTCCGGACATATCATAGGTTTCGATGGGGCCTGAGCGGCCAAAGACATCCTCCAGGGCCCGCCGGACGCAAACCGTGCCCTCACCGGCCGGATCCAGGAGGGTGCCGTCAATATCAAATAGGAGTACGCGTTTTGATTGAGTCATCATACTCCTGATTTTAACCGGATTCGGCCGGGATGGAAGCCCTGCCGTGCTGGTCCGTCTTGGTTGGATGGCTGGGCCTGGATGGCCGGGGCAGAAAAGGGATCGGCCAGATCAGGACCGATCCCTTGGTTTGTATGACAGTGTATGCTGCTGTGTTTCACTCAATGCGTACGGCCCGGACGACAATGCGCAGGTCAAAGGCGCCGGTTTCTTCGTCAAACCCATAGCAGGTCAGGAGAGTCAGCCAGTCCTGCGTTTCATGCTGCATGACTGCGTCCACATCGTCAGCCCGGACGTATTCCACAGAGCGGACTTCATAGACGTGCTCCTGCCCCCAGGCGGCGATGACCACCTGGTCGCCCCAGGAGAGCTGGTTGAGGTTGACGAAAATGCCGGGCTTGCCGTTGCTGTTGTAAATGTGACCGGTCAGGACGGTGTTGCCCTCCCAGGTGGGGAAGGCGCTGCCGGAGAGCCAGCCAACGTAATTGCCCAGCCAGCGGACGTTCCAGCCTTCGGCTGATTGGGGCACGCCCAGGATCAGGGAGGAAACTCCAATTCTGGGGATGGAAAGGAACATCCCACTGCCGCCATTGGGACCGAGGAGGTCAAAATAGGCTACGCTCTGGGGTCCAGGGTTTGTGATCTCATGGGGAGCAAAGCCCGTTTCTGGCAGGCCAGGATCGGAGGGCGCTTCCGATGTGGAGGTGGGG
>DAOTUG010000147.1:0-55518 GCA_034437335.1 Anaerolineaceae bacterium | reverse complement strand
CAAGCCATCTGCATGACCGGGCATTATTATTGCAACCAATAGCGAGAGAGAAGTGACCGATGACGGATTTAATTGATGTAACATTGGATAAGATGGTCTACGGCGGCGATTGTTTGGGCCGGCTGCCGGACGGCCGGGCTGTGTTTGTCCCCTTCACCCTGCCGGGAGAAACGGTGCGGGTGGAACTCCTGGAGGACAAAAAACGCTATGCCCGCGCCCAGGCAGTGGAGATCCTGACTCCCTCGCCTTTACGGATTGTCCCACGCTGCCAGCATTTCGGCGCGTGCGGTGGATGCGCCTATCAGCATACCGAGTATACCCACCAGTTGTCCTTCAAAAAGAACATCCTCATAGACCAACTGGAACGCATCGGCAAAATAGAAAACCCTCCAGTCAATCCACCCGAGCCGTCTCCGGCCCCCTGGCTGTACCGTAATTATGTACAATTCCATCTATCCCCACAGGGAGAATTGGGCTACATCCATGTGGACGGCGTCCATGTCCTCCCCATCCGGGAGTGTCACCTGCCGGAAAAACCCATCAATCAGCTCTGGCCGCAGATTGATCTGGAACCCGATCTTGGAGTGGATCGGCTCGGGATTCGGGTTGACACCCAGGACAACATCATGCTCATCCTGGAAGGAGAAGAACGGCAAGCGCCTGAATTCAGCGTGGATATTCCCGTTTCTGCCGTCTATACACCCCCGGAGGCGCGCCTGACGGTGATGGCTGGAGAAGACCATCTGATGGTTCAAATAAAACACCGTCTTTTTCACGTCTCCGCCCGGTCGTTTTTTCAGGTCAACACCCCCATGGCCGAGAAAATGGTGGAAACCGTTCTTGACCTCGTCCACATCTCTCCGGACAGCCGGGTGATAGAACTCTTCGCAGGGGTGGGACTTTTCAGCGCCTTTCTGGCAGAAAAAGCCGGTCACCTGACAGCCATTGAAGAGTCCGGCGCTGCGTGCCATGATTTCACCATCAATCTCAAGGATTTTGACAATGTGGTGCTCTATGAAGCACCTGTGGAGGATGTCCTGCCGGCCCTGAACCTCACACCGGACCTGATTGTGATGGATCCCCCCCGGGCCGGTCTCTCCCCGGAAGTCCGGGATGCCCTGGTTGCCCTGGCGCCAATTCATCTGGTGTATGTCTCATGCGATCCGGCCACCCTGGCCCGGGATGCAAAAAAACTGATCGAAAAGGGATACCGCCTGCTGTCGGTCACCCCCTTTGACCTGTTCCCACAAACATCGCACATCGAAAGCATCAGCGTGTTTGAGCGCATCCCGGAAGATTAAAAATACCTTTGAAAACCCCCGAAGATGCCGCTATAATGGAACCACGGATCAAAAATAACAACAAGGAAATACATTTGAGCTTTATTCACAGGAGGATACGATGCACATTCTGAAAAAAAGAGCCTGGCTGGGGGTTTTCCTCACAGCGCTCCTGCTCACAGGCTGCAATCTGCCCAGCCCGGGGCCGGCGCCAACAGCCACCCAATCATCCATCGCCACCCCGGTATTCGGCAACACGCCCATCTTCGGCAACACGCCCCTGATTCCCGCCACAGCCACCCCTTCCGCTACCGTCATGGGGACCGGCGAAGCAACTCAGGAAGGGACGGATACGACCCCCGGATTGCCGGAGCCGCCGCGGGAAACACCGCAGGAAACGCCACAGGATGAGGGCACAAAAAGCGCCCCAACCCCGGAGCGCACCCGCTATGATGCCCCGGACGTGACTCCCACGCCAACCCTGACACCACCGCCACCCTCCCCGACGCGGGTTGTGGCAGGGCAGCCAGCCGACCGTCCCGGCGCGATGCTGTATGCCGCCTTCCTGGAGGAAGCGCCGGTGATTGACGGCAATCTCGCGGAGTGGTCCCTTGCGGGACACAAGGCCACCAAGGTGAGCTACCAAATCGCAGGTTGGCCCGGCCAGGAAACCCTGGCATTTCATTACCGCATCGGTTGGGATGAAGACTATCTCTATCTGGCCTGTGACGTGACCGATGCGCATTTCTCCCAGGAAGCCACAGGGGATCAGATCTTCAAAGGGGATGGGGTTGAGCTCCTCCTGGATGCGAATTTTGATGCCGACTTTGATGTCAACGCACTGACAGCTGACGACTTTCAGATCGGATTCACCGCAGGAAACGGGTCCCCCGGCATTGCCATGCAAAACTACCTCTGGTACCCCGGGTACAAATCCGGCGTCCAGGCTGATATCCTCCTTGCAGGCAACCCGACCGATACGGGCTACACCATCGAGGCTGCTATTCCATGGTCCACCTTTGGTGTGACCCCGGAAACGGACGCTGTGTTTGGTTTTGTCCTTTCCCTGCATAACAACGACCAGCCCGGGCAGCAGCTCCAAGCCATCATCTCGACTGCGCCCGTCCGCAAGCTGACGGACCCCACCACCTGGGGGTCCCTGATCCTGAAAAAATAACCCCGACGAGCAGGTGGAAAACCCACCTGCTCTTGGGATTCCTGTGACAAAGCTCAAAAAAAGAGCCGCGCCTTGATGGCGCGGCTCCGGGTTTCCAGAGGGGATTTTACTCAGACAAAATCAAGACATTTCTTTTAACCTTCAGAACAGCACCAGGGAGAGATCCCGCCGATAGCCCCTGACATCGGGATGGTCATCCCCAAGGAGGGCCAGCAAGCCCACAAAAACATCCTTGACCTGCCCATCGCGGAAATCCTTTTGCTGCCGGAGGATATCCAGAAAACCATCCAGAGCTGCAGGGATATTGCCTTGCCGAGCCAATCGGATGCCATTCCGGAAAGCGGCTTCCAGGGGATTGTCATTTTCCACCGGTTCATCCTTGAAATCGGAAAACACCCGGGCCACGGGTTTGAGCAATTGGGCGGTGTTATAAACATGGCTGGCGGGGAAATTCCGCAGGAGCATCCGGGATTCCGCGCCTTTGCCCTGAAACAAGAGGGACCGCACCAAACCAAACAAAGCTTCTGGCTGCTTCGGGTTCCCTGAAAGGTACTCCCGGAAAGCATCCTCAGCCTCTGCAAACTGCTCCTGATAGAGCAGGCTTTCTCCCTTTTCGTACATCAAATCCCTGGGAGAAGGGGCAAGTTGGGTGATAAATTCCCGCAAGCGCGGTTCCGGCAGGACCCCGGAAAACTCAGCGACGACACGCCCATCCACAATGGCCTTCACAGCCGGAATGCTGCGTATCTTGTATTTCTTGGCCAGGCGGGGGCTTTCGTCAATATCCACCTTTGCCAAACGGAACACGCCCTCACCCTCCCGGGCCAGGGCTTCCAGCTTTGGACCCAACACGCGGCAAGGAATACACCAGGAAGCCCAAAAATCCACCACAACCGGCGCATGGGCCGAAAAGTGGAGTACTTCATATTCAAAATCGGACTCATCCACATGGATGATAAATTCTGAGGCCATAGCTGTGCTCCTTAAGGACTATTTTAACGGCAAGCCAGACCCTTGTACAGGTCAATCCTCTCCTGAATCATCTATCATCCCCGGTTGCACCACGTCCAGAACATCCCCATGAATAGATATGATCACTTTGAAGCCCATCATCCCCAGATAAGCACGGCTCTCCTCCGGAATGCCGGTTTTTGCGAGCTGATCAAACTGCGCATCCATATTTTTGAGCTGGTTCTGGATCGCAGCCAGGGTGAAAATGTCCTCCTGGCCCAGCATCTTGGCAGCCTGTTCTGAAAGCAGATCCTCATGACCTTCAATCTGCTCCTGCATCAATTGCCAAACCTGTCGGTCAACGACCTCCGCGGGAATGTGGCGATGGAACCCGCGATCATCCACAATATAGCAAGGTTCGTTCCCCACCATCCCGGTCCGGACGGGATTTCCATGTTCATCCACCACCAATCCCTCAAAAAGCGCTTTCTGCGGCAAATAATCCTCCAGAGAACCATCTATTACTAACAGTACGCCATTATAGGCCCGGGATATAAGATTCCAATTAACAGAGCAGCCTGGGAAAAATGGACTGATAAAAAGATTGAAATTAGGTATCAAACACCAGGGCCTGTATAAGAAAAAGCGTGCTCCCCTGCTTCAGACGCGGTTCCTCCTCATTGCACAATGACCCGGGTGCCGGTGATATCCGAATAGTAATAAAACGCTGGGGGTACGGTGGGATTCGTCCAGCGATAAATCCATTTTGCCGCCTGGGGAGTCATATTAATGCACCCGTGGCTGTGGGGCACGCCAAAATTATTATGCCAGTAGGCCCCATGAAATGCTACCCCGTCCGAGGTGAAATAACTCACCCAGGGAACCCCGGGCAGGTCAAAACCGCTGCCGAAGGCTGAAGGCCCATTGGCCATATGCCGGCAGGGACGTTTCCGGGTGGTGCGATAGTATCCCCGGGGGGTTGCAAAGCCCCCCTCCTTCAATCGCACCCCGCTGGAAATGCGTGCCATAAAAACAGCGCGCTCCCCCTCATAGGCCGTGACTGATTGGGTGGCCAGATCAACGACCAGCCGTTTATCCTCCGGGGGCACCTCCGGGGAAATCGGCGCAAGCTCAGCATCCGGAACAAGGCGCACATAGTACGCCGGGACATAGAATACGCGATAGTATCGGTCATCCAGCAATTGATACCAAACGCTTCCAGCCTCATCGGTCAGACGGGACAGAACCCAGAATGTAGACCCATAATAAAAACGGTAGACAATGAAGCGATCAGCTTTGAGGCTGGAATAGGCATCCACATAGGGCATGGTGATTTCCCCCAGGCAGCCATCATCCGGGATGGTTGTATCCACAGGATTGATCTGCTTTCGCACAGGTTGAATGCGTCCGGAATGGGCAAATCCAACACCATCCAACTCATACCAGATCCGATTGGCCCGGAAATCGTCCTCGCCGACGGTGACCTGTGTGATCCTCCAGAGACTGTCCAGGTCCATGGTCCGAAGCAATCTGGACTCTTCTTGGGGTTCGGCATACAGGCCATAGGCCGACTGGGTGACTCGGCCCAGTAAATGCCCTTCCTGGGGAGCGCTGCCATTCCGGCGCAAAAGAACGGGTGGCAGCATCAATCCAGCTATTCCCAGGCCGCAGGTTTTGAGAAAATCCCGACGGGAAATGTGTCCCTCGATGGGAAGAAACGCTCCGAAGTCATTCATGGACATTTACCAAAATCCCGACATAGGCCCAATCAAACAACCAACCCGCCTCCTCCGTGCGCATATTGACGCAGCCGTGGCTCATTGGTGTGCCAAAATTGTCATGCCAGTAAGTGCCGTGAATGCCATAGCCCTTATAAAAATACATTGTGTAAGGGACATCCGGCAGGTAATAGCCAGGGCCTGACATATCTGTGTAACGCAGTTTGATCCAAACAGCAAAGCGGCCCACGGGTGTTGGATACTGCCATGTGCCGGTGGAAACGACAAAGGAACGAACAACCGTCTGACCTTCATAGGCAAACAACTGCTGGGAGGAAAGATCAATATCAATCCATTTTTCTCCCGATCCGACCTGCGGGGGTGAGACGGGCACCTCCGTTGGCAATGCTGTTGCTGTGGGGGTGGCGGTGGGCGTGGGCGTCGGTGTGGGTGTCGCCGTGGGGGTGGCGGTGGGCGTGCTGGTAGGGGTTGGGGTGAAGGTGGGTGTGGGGGTATGGGTGGGGGTGGGGGTCAGGCTGGGTTTGGGTAGATTTTCCTGGCTGAGGGGGCCTGCGTTTTGCTCAGCGAGGACTGGCTCCAGGGGAAAAAACCCGAGGCCGAGGATCAGAAGGCTGATCATGAGGATTGCAGCCAGAGTCCACAGCCAAACCGGGCTCTGGCGTTCAATGGTGACCAGAGGTGGAAGCTGTGGCCCCCGACTGCGGGGGGAAGGGGTGGTCCGGGTTGTTTCCTGCCAGTCAGAACGGGCACGGGATTGATCATGGCGGGCAGCAGCCCAGGCCCAGGCTGCCCGGACTCTGGGGTCCGCCGGGGCCAGTTTCCGCGCTCTTTCAGCGTAGGCCAGGCTGGCCCGGGGATTGGAAAGACCGGCAAGGAAAAGCCATCCTGCAACATCACCGGGGTTCTCAGCCACCACCCGCTGGGCGATGCGTCGTGCGGTCAGCCGGTCGCCGCGACGGAGAGCCGCCTTGGCGTGGGAGAGCAAACGCAGATCGTGTGATTTGGTCATGATTACGGCACCGGCGTGGGGTGAATGGGCTCGTTGTTCAGATAACACAGGATCCCGGCGGTGATACCCTGAGCAACCAGATCGCTGTGTTCTGTCAAAAACTGCTGATCCAAATTAAGAAAACCCGCCTCGATGATAGCCGCTGTGGTGCCCGGGTCAATCTCATCGAAGGCATGATAATAGGTCATATCCGGTGTGACAGAGCCGGCATGATAGGGCAGGCCCGTGATCTGGCCGTAGCGGTCGGAAAGACAGGCCGTCAGACGCTGGCTTTCCAACATATTATGTTCCGAGAGAGCTGCAGCCACTTTGTAGCCGGTGGCCTGATCATTCACAAAGACGCAGGAATCCACATGGATGGAAAGCAGCACCGCGCCCCGATAGCCATTCAAACGGGGATCAAATTCCTGCAGGAGATCAACAGAATAGCCCATATCGGTCAAATTCTTCTGAACCAGGGTGGCGATCTCCAGATTAACATCTACCTCCCTGAGGCCATTCGGACAAACCGCGCCGGGATCATAGCCGTAGTGCCCGGCGACAATGCCAATGGGCAGGGATTCCGGCGACTGGGTGGCCTGCAGGGTTGAGTCCAGTGTGGCAGCGATTTCCGTGTCGGAAGATTGAAAAGCCTGGGCCATGCGCGCTTCCAGGCTGCTTTCCAGAAGGCTGCCAGGGGTCCACAACGTGAACAGGGTGGCGACAATGAAAGCCGCACCCAGTGCAGTTTGCAGACCTCGCCACAGGGAAAAGGGACGCGCGGAGGCTTGGCTCTCCTCGGGTGAACCGCTTTCGGGCGTTGTTCTTTCAACCGGTTCTTCCCGGGGGCTACGATGTCCTTCAGGGATTTGTTCGGGCGCAGGCGGTGTATTCATTGGATTAAATAGTACCTTAATTTCATTTTTTTTGACAGACCATTACACAACCACCGGAGAAACCTTCCATAACCAAGGAATAACAAAGCCTTGACGCCAAGGAACGCGCACAGTATAACGAAACCAGGAAAGAACACAATGAACAACACCATCCAACCTGAAGAATTGAAGAGCGCTATGCGCACATGGATTACCGGAGTCAGCATTGTCACCGGTCGGCACAAAGACCAGATCCATGGCATGACGGCCAACAGCTTCAACTCCATTGCCCTAAATCCCCCAACGGTTCTGGTGGCCCTGCAGCGGCACACCCGAACCCGCACCATCGTCAAAAACGGCGGTGTTTTTGGCGTCACGATTCTGGAAGGGTCTCAAATCCAGTTGGCAAGACGCTTCGCCGGACAAATTGAAACGGACCTTCCCCGCTTCGAGGGCCTGGATACCTTTACGTTGGAGACCGGTTCGCCGCTGATCCGAAATGGACTGGCCTTTCTGGACTGTCGGGTGACCCGTTCCTTTGAAGTCGGACCGACAACGGTCTTCATTGGAGAAGTCCTGGCAGCCGAAAGAGCAGCCAACGCGGGCGAACCCCTTCTCTATTTCAATCGCCAATGGCGGAATCTGGAGGCACAATGACAGAAGCCCTGAATGCCAAGGAAAAACAAATTCTACTGGCTATCGCCCGGGACGCCCTGGGCAAAGCTGTGCGGGGGGAACCCCTCGTAGCCATTGATCTGGCTGCAATGCCAAAAGCCCTCCAAAGAAAAGGCGCCTCCTTCGTCACTCTGACAAAAAAGGGGCAATTGCGAGGATGCATCGGCGCCCTGGAAGCATATCAGCCCCTGGCCCTGGATGTCCAGGAACAAGCTGTGGCCGCGGCCATGCAGGATTTTCGCTTTCCTACCGTGCGACCGGCTGAACTACCGGAGATCAAAGTGGAAATTTCCTATCTGACCCCGCCAGAACTGCTGGCCTATGATGATCCCGACGACCTGACAAGTAAATTACGCCCTGGCATTGACGGCGTGATCCTGCAGGATGGCAGCCGGAAGGCCACTTTCCTCCCCCAGGTGTGGGAAAAGATTCCCGATCCGGAGCATTTCCTCGGCCAACTGTGCCTGAAGATGGGCGCGCCGGCCGACCTGTGGCGCCAAAAGCCCCTGACCGTTAGGGTCTACCAGGTCCAAAAATTTGAGGAAGCCTGACCGGGCATCAACATCAGGTAAAGAAAAAAGAGGCTGCTCTGAGGCAGCCTCTCTTAGATTCTGACACACGATCGGTTTCAGACAGTTTCCATCTCACCAATGGTGGGTGAATTGGCTTTATTATAGGCCTGACCCAGCAGGTGAGCGTAAATTGCATTTGCGTAGGCGGTTGTCAGCAGAACACCAATGCCGCAGGCAATTGCGCCGAGGGGGGCGATGATCCCCATGGCCAGGATCTGGCCCACAACGACCAGCAGCCAGGCAACGAAGGATTTCTTGAGCATGCCAAACAGCTCCTTGAAGCGGAAGGCCGCCCCAAATTCGCCCTTGGCAAGGTAGTTAGCGATGCCAGCCACGCTCAGGAAGCTGATCAACAAAGCCAAAATCAACCCGATCAAACCAAAGCAGCCTCCGAGGATGAAGAGAATGATCTGCACAGCTTCATCAGCATTGGCGGCAAAGGAGATTAACCCACCGGCAAGGCCGGAGAGGATCCCCACGGGGATGCCGTAGATAAGACTGATCAAAAAAGCCATGAAACCACGGCCCAGGTCCGCACCGAATTCCAGGGAGGGGAGGGCATGTTCCTCATTTCCCTCGATCACGTTCTTGGCAGCTTTGAGGGCCCAGCCTGTAACAACAAAAGTTCCCACAATGGGAATCAGGCCGCACAGGGCGGGAATGGCAACCTTCTTGAACCACTCCTCATCTTTGAACACATAACTGAAAGCAAGACCAAAGTTCATCATTTTCTCCTTTATAAGACTTGTTTTATCTGAAATAATCTCTCTATGTTCAACTATACACCACTTAATTCAATTTTTCAAGAATTCTTTAACCTTCTCCGCAAAGGCCGGGGCGCGAAGATCCTCATCCATGATAACCCTTTCCGAACGTTAGAGTTGCGTGAATTGGTCCACTTTGAGCACAAAGATTGTGGCCCGGCTCTGTTTCTCTGTGGCAGGCTTACGGCAATTCTTGCGGATGAGGTCCAGCGCGGTGGCAACACGCTCATCTTCCACGCCAATCAGAAGGGTGCTGCGGCCGCTGCGCAAGAATCCCCCCGTGGAGGCGATGAAGGTCACCCGGAAGTTCTCCTTCGTCAGGGCCCTGGAAACAGAATCGTTGTCCTCATCCTTAATAATGGCAATGATCAGCTTCATCTCTAAAATTCCTCATACTGCTCAACTTCAAGGGAGAAAACATTTGCGCCGCCAATGGTGACCGGGGTGGGGGCCGGCATGGGCAGGGGAGCATTCTCCATGGGTACGGCAATAAAAGCCACCCGCTGCCGGCAAGTCTTGCGGAGAAATTCCACTGCCTTCTCCTTCTCGCCAGATGCCACACCCACCATCAGGGTGGCATTTTTGCGTCCGAGAAATCCCCCCACGCTGGGCAAGCGCGTGACCTTAAAATGATGCTCCTCTAACATCTGAATGGCCATGTCGGCATCCTGGGCCTGGACCACGGCAATTAAAAGGTCTTTTGGTTGATGTTCAGCATTTTCTGCGTCTGACATGATCACTTCCTGGAAAACGAGAGCAAACCCTCTTTGTGATGGGTTGACTAAGCTTAATCTAGTATACCTTAACCTGGTAAAAAATCCTGAAAATCAAACGCACACCGCACCTGTTTGTTGTTAAAGAGACGAGAATTAATCAAACTGATCCGTTACATAGCCCTCCAGGTTATTGAGATCAGCATAGGATTCAGAGATCGCTCTGCCGCAAACGGCGATGCCCAGGCGGTGTATGTCCGTTGCATTCCCCGCGATCAGTGGATGCCACGTCGCCAGGCCGCGCCCCTCAGCCAGGCGGCGATAGGCACAGGTCTCCGGCAGCCAGGGTGTCTTTCGAACCATCTCCGGGGTCAGGCTGACGCAATCCGGCACCCGCTCAAAGCGACGGGGATAGTCCAGACAGCGGCAGGTATTCAGGTCCAGGAGACGGCAGGCCACGCGGGTGAAATATATCTCGCCGGTGTCAGCATCCTCGATTTTGTGCAGACAACATTTCGCGCAGCCATCACAAAGCATCTCCCATTCATCGGGAGACATTTCCTCCAACGTTTTCGTTTCCCAAAAAGGTTTTTTGTCTTGACACATCATCAAAGCGCCTCAGGCAACATCAAACCCAAATAGATTCCGGCGGCGGCCCAACGGAAAGCGCCGGACAAACCCCAGCCTAATCCCCCTCCACGGCATTGTCAAGAACAAAGATTTCCGTCTGACGGAATTCACACTGAGTCCCAAATCCCGTATTGATCCCCGAGGCCAGGGCCATCGCCAGGTGGCCTTCCTCCAGGACAGGATCATGATAGGTCCACATCGGTTCATCCTCCACAAAGAATGAGAAACGGGACCCTTCCACCACCAGGCTGATAATGGCTTCTGACACCCAAATCCCCTCCTCATTTTTCTCTCCGGCGGAATAGAAATTGTACCAGCCCCGGGCAAGGACAGAGGGGCGGCCATTGTAGACCCGCCAGAGATAAACATATCCATCGGTGGCAATGAAAGCCATATAATGATTGTGGCGATCTTCGGCGTGAAAAGCGAAGCCGCAGCCGGAATTAAAGGTGTTGGCGTTTTTGCTGGCGGCAAACCAGCGGACATTGGAGGTGATGACAAAGTCATCCGGAGCAATGGGAGAGAACCAGGCCTTGTACCAGTTGATTTGTGCCCAGCGCATGATCAAATCGTTCATCTGAAAATAGGTGCCCTCCGTTGTGGACACCATTTCCTCCGCATGCAGCCTCTGCACGAGTATTTCCATCTCGGTGGAGGGCTCCTCCAGGGAGAGACGGATCAAATCTGGCTCCGCATCCGAAGGAGTCGGGGTGGCCGCCTCAGTCTCTTCGGAGGAGACGTTTTCGGTTGGGGTGGGCGTGGGGTCTTCCAACGCTTCAGTGGATATCTCATCAACCGGTTCCGTCTGGGCAGCCGGCTCAGTCCCCGCAGGAACCTCCGCCGTTTCAACCGGACTCTGCGGTTGCGTCTCACCTGGCAGGGACGCCTCTGGCGCGCAGGACGCCAGGAGAGAGCAGATCATCCCCAGTATGAGAATTTTTTTCACGCAGGTCATTGGACCTCCTAAAATTCTTCCGTCAGAAAACATAAACTGGACTTTAATAGGATAGCATAGGAAGACCTGCATGTAAACAGAAAATTTCCCATCATTACGATTGTATTTATCATTCATTAAAGATATACTTGTAAAAACGGGTCCAACAGAATATAAACCAATCAAAAGTGTCAAGAAACAAGGAAATGTGAGTTGGATACATGAATGGAAAAAATAAGAACTTGGTGGATATTAACACCGCCACCTTGGAAGCGTTAACAGGTGTGAACGGGATCGGACCCAGCCTGGCAAAAAGGATCATCGCAGGCCGACCCTATCCGAACCTGGAAGCCCTCACACAAGTTTCCGGGATCAGCGACATCAAACTGGCCAAGCTTTTACCCTCCCTGACCGTGGAACCCCCAAAAAACACCCTGACAACCCAAGAAAAAGCCCTTCCGGCTTCCGCACAGCGACCGGAAAAACCCATCGCCAGGATTGGGGAGACGGAAGCCTTTGTCTTTTTTGAGGACGAAAATGAATTTCACGACGCCCTGCTGATCATCCTGGCGGGTTTCATCCTTGGCCTCATCATTCTGATCCTGCGTCCATCCGATTAACCGGGTCTCCCTGGAGGAAATAGCATGATCCCCCCTGAAAACGAAAACAGCGCTGAAGGACCCCCCGAACAACCCATTGATATCAACACCTGTTCCAGAGAAGCCCTGATCGCTCTGAAGGGCATCGGACCGGAAACGGCAGAAAACATCATTGACGGCCGCCCCTATGGGAAGATTGAGGACCTTGACCGGGTTGAAGATATTGGTCCCAAGACCCTGGAAGAACTGCGGCCCTTTCTGACCGTCTCCCTGATTGAACATGTGAATATCCCCAACCTGGTCTCCCCCAGGGAAGGGGCCACCGAACCGGAGCGGGACCGAAGCGATGTCGGCGTGAATGTCAACACCTGCACCCTGGAGGAACTCCTGGCCGTACCAAAGGTTGGGGTACAACTGGTTGTCCGGATCATTGATGGCCGGCCCTATGGCCGGGCCAGGGACCTGCTCCGGGTGGAGGGCATCAGCGAATCCAAATTGGAGATCATCCGTCCCTACCTGACCGTGGGGCCGGACAAGGCCTGGCGGTCCGTGGATGAATCCCCGCCCTCTCCCCCGAAGAAACCCAAACAAAAAAAACCTGCTGAGAAACCGCAGCCGCCCCAAAAAACTCAGGAGGAAACAAAGCCGGCAGAAGCTATCACAGCGCCAGCAGCGTCCCCTTTAACAACATCCACAAGGGTGCCGGAACCGCCCCCTGCGGAAACTCCCGCTGAACCAGAGAAGGCTGCGGCATCCCCTGAGGAACCCAGGCCGGAGAAAGAGACTGTCATCATCGAGAAAAGCCGCGGCCCAAGCCGGGGCGCTGTCTGGCTGATGGGACTGGCGGCAGTCATCCTGGCCGTCCTGCTGACTCTGGGCATCATCTGGCTGATCAACGGCGGCTTGCGGCATGTAACCCTGGACGCGCTCAATCAGCAGATGGAAACCCTGAGCACTGATACAGAGGCCATGCAAACGGAAATCGAAAATCTCCAGACAACCAATGCAGACCTGGAAGAGCGGATCACGGCCCTGGAAGGCCAGTTAGCCACCGCCAATGCTGAACTGGAAGAGGCTGCCGACCTGGCTGAATCTTTGGAAGCCCTGGCGGACAAGGATGTTGACCTCCAGGAGCAAATTGACGCCCTAGAAGCCCGGGTCTCGGATCTGGAAGAAACCGTGACGGATCTGCAGGAACAAATCTTTGCCCTGCAAACCGCCGGCGGCACCTTTGAAGCCCCCCGTCCAAACGAATAGGACCTATCCCCCGCATCTCTCAAAGCGCTCCGCTGGGAGCGCTTTATCTTTAAATATTCCATCCGGGTGACCCTTCCCACCGGGCTGCCGCCCAACGGGCCCCGGCGGGAAAGCGCTCCAGGACCTGCAGTATAATGGAGGCATGAAACAGTTTGCCACCCCGATCTGGTGGTTTTTCAGCCTATCCTTACTGGTTGCAGCGACCCTGTGCGCCTGCCAAACACTCCCATCGGCAGGGCCCCCCACAGCCGCACCGGTCGGGGAGGCTGCCCCCCGATCCACACCCTCAAGGACACCCCAGCCAAGTCCCACTGCCAGCCCATCCGCATCCCCGGAGCCCACGGCCAGCGCGACAGCCAACCCCACGGCGACTCACTCCCCCACACCGGCCGATGGCCGGTTGATTCTGATGGCTGTGGGGGACATTATGCTGGGACGCACCATCGGGGAGATGATCCGCATTGAAGGCCCTGGGGCCCCTTTTCAATACACGGCGGACACCCTGGCCAGCGCGGATATCACCCTGGGGAACCTGGAATGCACCATCTCCACCCGGGGGATGCCAGCAGACAAAGCCTACACCTTCAGAGCGCCCCCCGAAGCGGCCCAATCCCTGACCCTGGCCGGTTTTGACCTCGTCAGCCTGGCCAACAATCACAGCCTCGATTACGGTATCCCGGCCTTTCAGGACACCCTGGCGTACCTTTCCAAAGAGGGGATATTGACGGTTGGCGGCGGCCTGAATGAAGCGCAGGCGTATTCGCCCGTTTTTATTGAAAAAGAAGGTCTGCGGGTGGCTTTTCTGGCCTATGCGGAGGTCCCCCTGACAGAATTTGACTACCTGAGCTGGGTGGCCGGCCCACAACGCCCCGGGATCGCCTGGGTTGATCATGAGATCCTCGCCCGGGATGTGCGCATCGCCAGGACGGAAGCGGATGTGGTCGTGGTTTTATTCCACAATGGGTATGAGGGGATGCAGAAGCCCGCATGGATCCAGCAAAGCAGCGCCCGGCTGGCAGTGGACAGCGGCGCCTCGCTGGTGATCGGATCCCACCCTCACGTCTTGCAACCCATAGAATCCTACGGGGATGGTCTGATTGTCTACAGCATGGGAAATTTCGTTTTCGACAACTTCCTGTTCCCCCCAAATTATTCCGCCATTCTTGAGGTGGAGTTGACCGAGCAGGGGGTGGAACGCTACTCTCTGATTGACGTGATTGTGCAATTGAACGGCATCCCCAAAATCGAAGCCTACGATCTGGATACATGACCCGCATCGCCCCCGATTGCCCCCATGGCACTGACTTTTTCAGTAGAGATCCGGGTTTCTGAAGGGAATAACCGCCAGGATCACAGCCTGCTCATACAGGCTGGTGCGGGTCACCACGTCTCCTGTCAGCAGGCCAACAGCGCCGGATTTTTGCTTGGAATTATCCCGGCCAAAAACCCGGTCATCCGCATGTCCCAGCTCCAACCCGTCTTCCACCAGGGCAGCGACCGCGGCCGGAAGGGTGAACACCGCCGTGCGCGCGCTTCCCTGCTGTTGCGATGAAAGCGCCACAATCCAGGCAAAGGCCACCATGCTCCCCTGAATATGGTCAATCCCACCCTCAATGCCCACCCAGTAATCGGCATCCGGGGATTCTAGACGGGCGTTTTCCGCCCGGTTTTTGGCCCCGCGATGGGCTTCGTCGTCCGTCCGGGGCTGGTCCGGCACCCCGGAGGGAACCGAGAGGGATGCAACCTGCCAGGACTGATCAGGAAAACTCCGCTGGAAGGCGCGGCGAACCGCGCTGATCTTCACCGGATTCTGTGATGCAACGACAATCCTGGGCATCAATCCACCCCTACAGCCTGGGCAGTTCGATGGATTTTTGATACTGGTACTTGCCGCGCTTATCGGCATAGGAGGTCTCGCACAGGGAATCCGCCTCAAAGAACAACACCTGTGCAATGCCTTCAAAGGAATAGATCTTTGCCGGGAGTGGGGTGGTGTTGGAGATCTCCAGGGTGACATACCCCTCCCACTCCGGTTCAAAGGGGGTCACATTGACGATGATGCCGCAACGGGCATAGGTGCTTTTGCCCACGCAGATCGTCAGAACACTGCGGGGAATTCGGAAGTATTCCACCGTGCGCGCCAGGGCGAAGGAATTTGGGGGGATAACGCAGACATCCCCCTTGAAATCCACCATGGATTTCGGGTCAAAGTGTTTGGGATCCACCACGGCGGAAAAAACATTGGTGAAAATTTTATATTCATCCGCCACCCGGATGTCATAGCCATAGGAGGACGTCCCAAAGGAAATCACGCCATCGCGGATCTGATTCTCCTCATAGGGTTCAATCATTCCGTGTTCCTGCGCCATACGGCGAATCCAGTGATCGGGCTTAATGCTCATCAGTTACAACTCCTCTGTGTAGTAAGACACCAGCAATCATACCAGGCTTAATCCAATGCGATTCGCACAAATGTCAACTCGCCAGGTTCAATGGTCACCTGAATTTCCACCAGCTTCCCGGCCACCAGAGCCAGCCGGTAGGTGCCGGGGGGCACATCAGCCAGAACAAAATTCTCTCCCAGCCCCGGAAAGGCGTTCAACCCCACCGGATAGTAACTGGTCAGATAAATCCTTTCCGTCTCCGCGCCGGCTGTGTCAAGAGGATCCAGAGAAAGCGGGAGATTGGGGAACGGTTCCCCAAAGCGATCCAGGATCACCCCGGCCAGGGTACCCCCCATGGTCCGGGTTGAAGGTTCCAGCCAAAGCACCGGGTTGGTGGTGTGGGCATAGCTGTTCTCTCCCAGGCGGACTTCAAAATGCAGATGGGCGCCGTCAGCCGCTCCAGTGCTGCCCACCAGGCCAATTTCCTGTCCCCGATCCACGAGCTGGCCCTGAGCAACCCCGATCTCAGACAGGTGCGCATACAGGGTGAAAACGGGGCCGGCCTGGGAGCCGAGGAAATCCCCATGCTGCAGGATGATAAGATTTCCATAAAATCCTGGATAGGGCCCAATCACCGTTTGGTCATCCGTCCCTGCGTAGAGCACCGTGCCCTCGGCCGCAGCCAGAACAGGGGTCCCGGCGGGATTGTAAAATTCAACCCCGTGATGGGGATCCAGCCTACCATTTTGTGTGCTCCCGTAAGGATAAGTGAGTTCAATCCGATCCTGGGATTCCGGGCCAACCGGCCGGGCCAGAACACCCGGCCAGGGGATTCGGCAGACCTCCTCCGGGCAGAGAACGGCTGTTGCAATCCGGGTGGACAGGGCGGGAGTCTCTGTCGGAGGTGGAGAAGGGGATGGACTGGAAGTGCGGCTGGGCGTCTGACTGGCCGTCCCGGTGGGAGTCGCCAGCTCAGGGCTGGGAGAGACCGCCAACAACGGTGGGGAAGCCATCCTGCTGTCCAGCGGGTTGGGGGTTGCCGTCGGTGTGGGGGACGCCCCCCCGCGGCAGGCTGCCAGACTGAGGGCTGCACCCAACAGCAGGAGGCAGGGGAAAAGAAACCGGCGCGTCAATGGCCCACTCAAGCAGGCAATCCACCCCGGTTCACGAGAATTTCCTGAAGTTCCTGCTGCATTTTATCAGCCTGCTTTTCAATCGTCTTCAATTCATTCAGCATCCGGGCCGGATCGTTCTCTTTTTCCAGACCGATCAGGTTAATCCTGACATTCAATCCCGCGCCCTGAATGGCCGCCCGGGCCAGCGCGGCCGCGGTGCCCGCATCGGAAATCGCATTGACATTGCCCATGCGGGCGGCCTTGCGGGCCAGACGCAGAATGATGAGGGCGTTGCGGGCCACATGCAAGGGCACCTCCGCCGCGTTGATGGAAGCGGCATTGATAGCCCGAATCCGGTCGGATTTTTGCTGTTCCGTGTCCCGGGGAAGCCGCCGGGCCTTCATGTAGGCTTCAAAGGCGTTGGCATCCTTGCTGACCGCTTCCTGCATGGCCTGGCGCAGTTCTTCCGCTTCCTCAATCACCGGCCACATCTCCCCTTCCACATCCGCATATTTCCTCTTGCCAACAGTCACCCGACCCACCATGGCCACAAGAGCCGCAGCCATAGCTGCACTGTATGCGGAAGCTGATCCGCCGCCGGGAGTGGGATTGCCGGATGCCAGGTTGTCCAGGAAGGTAGTTTCCTGCACAGACTTCACTTCCGGGCTCTGGCTGGACTGTTCAAACAAGCGCGTCTCCAAGATCTGATCCGGTTCAAACTGGTCCATTTGCATGTACCAGACGGAGGCGTCCACCAGGGCCTCGTTGGGAATCAGGCCCACAACCTCTGCATGGTGCACCGCCACGCCATAGCGCTGCGCTTCCCGGCGGATTAACTCCACAACCCGCGCCATGGGGGTCCGACGAAAATTGGTTAAATTCATGGAAACCTGAGCACGGCCTTCCACCAAGACACCCATGGATTTTACAAAGCGCAGCCCCCCGGAAGAATGCCGCACAGCCCGGGCAATTTTGTTGGCAATGGATACATCCTCTGTGGTCAGATATACATTGAAAGCCACCAATGGCTGCCGGGCGCCAATCACCGTCGCGCCTGCGCCGGTGAGTTTGGTCGGTCCATAATCCGGTTTCCTGGCGGGGTTGCTCTCAATATCTTCTTTCAGTGTTTCATACTGCCCCCGGCGGATATTCTCCAGATTTACCCGATCGGGGCGGGTGGCGGCTTCCTCATACAGGTAGACTGGGATCTTGAGGGTTTCTCCCACCTTTTTTCCCAGGCTGCGCGCCAATTCAACACACTCCACCATGGTGACGCCGGAAATGGGAACAAAGGGCACCACATCCGCGGCCCCGATGCGGGGATGTTCGCCCTGATGATTATCCAGGTCAATCAATTCCGCAGCTTTGGCAATGGATTGATAGGCTGCTTCAACCGCGGCATCCGGCGGGCCGACAAAGGTTACCACCGTGCGATTGTGATCCATGTCGGAATGCTGATCAAGAACACTGATTCCCTGCACCGCTTCAATCTCGGCCACAATGGCCTCCACGACCTCCGGACGACGGGCTTCTGAAAAATTGGGGATACATTCAACAATCTGGTTGGGCATCATCACTCCTGTTCCTGGTGGTGTTATCAAATTATACCCACAACTGACACCCGCGCTGCAGGAGTATTTAACCCGATTGAGCGGCCGGTGAGATGGCCGCTCAAGTCTGAGAGACAAAAAAGTTGGTTTCCTCCATGAAAACCGCCTACACCCAATATTATAGTTATTAGTTTGTTGTTTGTCAAATTATTTTGGATGAACAGGATGGTTGCCCCCTAACCAACACAGGATGTCCTGAAATCGGACATCCTGTGTCAAATGGGAAGTAACCGTTTCCGGAGAGACTAATTCACCTTGAAGACGATGCTGGTCCCATTGATCATATTATCGGAAATCGGGCAGCGCTTGTCCACCTTTTCAAAGAAAACATGTTTTTCGGCTTCGGTCATGTCCGCGTCAATATCCACCGAGACGCGCACCTCCGTGAAGCCCGCGCGGCCCTCTTCGGTCTTCCCCATTAGGAAAGCGGTGTCAATATCTCCTTCAATCTCCGTGGTAAAACCACGCAGGTCAATGCGCTCCTGCCGGGCAATAATGGCTGCAATGGTCCCGAGGCAGCCGGCCAAAGCAAAGAAGAAATATTCCAATGGACTCGGCCCAGCATCCTTGCCGCCTCCGGCTTCAGGCTGATCAACAATTAATTCATGCCCCCGGGATTTGACATCCACGCGCATACCCTCTTTCCACGTGGAAGTGACTTTCACGGTCTTTTTCATTTTCCAATATCTCCTTATCGTATAATATTGACGTATAGGACTTAATTTATCCAATTGTGAATTGTAATCCAACTTCACAAGAAGAATATTAACATCCACGGATCAAAATCCGGTCAGTCTGTAGAATGTTTCAGGAATGAACGCGAAGGGATCTGCATCCCAGGCATTCACCCCGGCACAAGGGGCAACCCATTTTGCCATGACGGCCCCCTGAAATGGGGCGTCCCGGCCTCCGGATCCGCCCTTGAGGCTTTGGGAAAGGCCCTTCAAATTCACGGCCCCAGCAGGAGATAGGGAATATTAATTTTCTGACCCTAAATCTCGTTTTTATCAATATCTTTCTTAATATAATCAATATAATGCCGATTTTAAATAAAAAAAGTCAATATCACTATTGACAAAATACAAATCCCTTGTTACAATGGGTTTAATCAGTTAAAAACATGATTTAAGTTTTTAGAATTTGGCTAATGAAAACATCAAGAATATTGATTTCCGTTTCCAATTTCACTGACGCCATTATAGCATAGAAAATGAACTTTGCCCAGTGATTCCACAGGAAGCACACCTTTTGAAGGAGGTATCATGCAAAAATTACCTGAAAAATGCCCAATATGCCATGCGGAGATATTGGTCACCCGGTTCTTTTGCCCCCGCTGTGATTCCATCGTGGAGGGACATTTTCAAGCCCACTCAGGGCCCTTTGCGGACCTGACAGATGAACAGCTCCATTTTGTCCTGACCTTTGTCCGCTGTGAGGGACGGTTCAATCGGATGGAAGAGGAGCTCAATCTTTCTTACCCCACCCTGCGCAACCGTCTGCATGAAGTCATCCGGGCCCTGGGCTTTGAGCCGGGCAAGGAAGAAGAGCCAACCCTTTCTCCGGAGGAACGCCGCCGGATCCTGGACGACCTTGAACAAGGCAAGATCTCACCCCTTCAGGCACAGCAGTTGCTGCAGGGCCTTGAAGTTGAATCAAAGAAAGGAGAATGACCATGGCCTCAACAGAAGAACGAATGCGGATCCTGATGATGATTCAGGAAGGAAAAATCACTGCAGCGGAGGGGGCGCGCCTGATTGAAGCCCTGGAAGATATCAGCGAAAAGCCCCCCACGCCGCCCCGCCCCCCGGTCTCCGGACCACCAAGTGGGAAGAAACCCCGCTACCTGCGGGTCTTGATCACCGACACCGACACCGGCAAGGCCCGGGTGAATGTGCGGCTGCCCGTTTCCCTGGTCAATTCCGGCCTGCGCATGGGCGCCCGGTTCGCCCCCGAAATTGAGGGGCTGGACATGGAAGACCTGAACGCCTGGCTCAATTCCGGTGAAATCGGCCAGATCGTGGATATCTTCGATGAGGAAGACGGCGAACACGTCGAGGTCTTCCTGGAGTAAGCAGCACCCTCCCACCCCCCAAATAGACAGCGTCCATCCGACTGCGCCTGAAGGCATGCTTCAGGCGCAAAAGCAATCCCGGCTCCCACCGGGAGGGATCGCTGTGTCTCCCGTTCAACTCCCGGAGACCAGCGCGGAAGCAGGTACCTATGTCCATCACAGAGAAACCCCGAAAAAAACCCCTTTTGAGCAAATTGCTGCTCCTCTTTCTGATCGCGATGATCCTGGCCAACACCGCCGCCAATATGTACGCCGGGATCCTTCCGCTGTATCTTAAATCCCTGGGGGCTTCAGTGGCCCAGATCGGGCTGTTTTTCACCCTCTTTCAGATCCTGCCCCTGGTTCTGCAGATCCTGGGCGGTTGGATCTCGGATTCCCTGGGACGGTTGAAGAGTATTGCCATGGGCAGCCTGGCCGGGGTACTCTCTTATATCGGCCTTCTCGTGGCCCCAACCTGGCAGTGGGTTTTCCTCGGGGAGAGCCTGGGAGCCATCACCCGCTCCCTGATCGGCCCAAGTTTTGGGGCTTTCATCGCCGAAGAATCCAGCGAGGAACAGCGGGGTCGCGTCTATGGCATCACCCAAACGATCTTCCTGGTGGTCAACGTGATCGGCCCGCCTCTGGGCGGCTGGTTAGCGGATGCTTTTGGCTTCAAATCCATGCTGGCTGTGGCAGCCATCATCTACAGCAGCGCAACCCTCCTGCGGGTGTTCATGGCCAAACGGGCTGCCTCCCATGAGAGAAAAACCAGCCGGGGACGGCTGACCCTGTCCTCCCTCAAGGACAACCTTGGGGCGATGCTCGGAATCATGGTCTCCGGCGGCCTGGTCACCTGGCTGCTCATCACCGATGGCGTTCGGGACATCGCCTTTTCCCTCTCAGGGACCTACATCCCCCTCTACTTGGAGCAGTTCGGCGGGTTGAGCGTGACCCAAATCGGCTGGCTGACCTCCATTTTTGGCGTCGCCTGCATGCTGGTGAACTTCCCCGCCGGATGGCTGGCGGACAAAATCGGAGAGCGTGTCAATATCGTCCTGGGATTCATCCTGCAATTTACAGCATTGATGATCTTCCTCCGGATGGAGGGTTTCCTGGGATACGCAGTCGTTTGGGCGATCTTCGGGGTTGGCGTGGGCCTGATGCAGCCAGCCTACCAATCCCTGCTCAGCAAGGCCCTGCCGGAGAAGATCCGCGGCACCGGATTTGGCCTGATCCAGTCCAGCCTGGGATTGTTCTCCTTGCCTGCTCCTTATGTGGGCGGCTATCTGTACGAGAACATCTCCCCGCGGTTGCCTTTCCTCATCACGGCCTGGGCCAGCCTGCTGGCCGTCCTGCCTGCCTGGCTGAAGTTCAAACTTCCGGACAAAAACACCCCTGCGGAAACCATTCAGGCTCCTGAAGGCGCACCGGCAGAGTAATGTCTGATTTTCACCACTTGCTGAAAGAGGAAACACCAATGACCAATCCCTCAAAAAATCGCCAAACCTCCCGGGAACCCTATCCCCACTGGAAGCGACGCTTTTTCACCATCTGGACCGGACAGGCAATTTCCCTGCTGGGAAGTCAGGTGGTTCATTTCGCCATTGTCTGGTACCTGACCGAACAAACGGGGTCGGCCACGGTCCTGACCATTGCCACCCTCTTCGGCGTTTTGCCGGGAGTGATCCTCTCCCCCATCGCAGGGACCCTGGTGGACCGGAGCAATCGCCGTCTGGTGATGATTCTGGCCGACGCCCTGATCGGCCTGGTCCGTCTGGCAGGCGTCTTCCTTTTTGCCACCGGGGCCATTGAGGTGTGGCATATTTATCTGATGAGCTTCGTCGGCTCAGCAGCCGGCAGCTTTCAACACCCGGCCATGGCAGCTTCAACCGCGCTGATGGTACCCAGGAAACATCTTTCCCGGGTGGCAGGGATGAACCAGACTCTCCACGGCGCGATCTCCATTGCTGCCGCACCCCTGGGCGCGCTTCTGATGGGGCTGACCAGCATCGCTAATATGCTCCTGATGGATTTTGCCACCATGCTTCTGGCGGTGATTCCCCTGTTCTTCATCCCCATCCCCCAGCCGGAAGCAGCCCAACCTGCACAAAGCAGGAGCGCCAAACCATCCCTGATGTCCGATCTCAAGGAGGGAGTCCGCTATATCCTGACCTGGCCGGGGCTGGCCCTCATCATCCTCATGGCCATGGCGCTCAACTTCCTGATCTCCCCCGCCATGTCCTTGCTGCCCCTCCTGGTGACAGAGCACTTCGGCGGAAATGAGGTTCAGTTGGCCCTGCTGAACACCATCATGGGCGCGGGCATGCTGGTCGGCGGTCTGATCCTCTCGGCCTGGGGCGGCTTCAAAAAGCGCATCCTGACAACCTTCATGGGCCTGAGCATTTCCGGTGCGGCCCTGGCTGCCTTTGGTCTTGTGCCTGCGCACCTCTTCTTCCTGGCGTTGATATCCTTCGGGATTGCGAATCTGATGATGCCGTTGGTGAATGGGCCCATCCGTGCCGTCACCCAGGCGGCAGTGGCTCCGGAGATGCAGGGACGGGTTTTTTCGTTGATGAGCACGGGGACCACCCTGGCCATGCCCATCGGTTTGCTTTTGGCCGGCCCCATTTCCGACACAATCGGCATTCAAACCTGGTTCATCGTGGCGGGGGCCGGGATGGGCCTGGCGGGCCTGCTGGGCTTTCTGACCCCTGCGCTGCGAGAAATTGAATCCCAAAAGAAACCTTTAGAAGACATTGCGTTTGAGGGCGCACCCACGCCTTCCGTGCCCCTGGCCAATGGCAAAATAAAATAATCGCCCCGTCAATTTCGGGGGAAGGTATCCCCCTTCTGTGGCCGATGGGCGCAGTTAATCCTGCGCCCATCTTTTCTGGTATCATAACAAGATATGCGCGTATCACGGGACTGCCGACCATGAAACAGACAGCCAAAGAAATGAACATCCAGCAGCCCTGGAAGGTTAACTTCTTCACCATCTGGGGCGGCCAGGCGGTGTCCCAGTTGGGATCCTACCTGGTCGGCTTCGCCTTTGTCTGGTATCTCACGGAAACAACCGGATCGCCCACCGTTCTGGCCATCGGCTCGTTGATGAATTTGCTGCCCCAAATCGTGGTCAGCCCCTTCGCCGGAGTGCTGATTGACCGCATCAATCGGAAGACGGTCATGCTCCTGGCGGATATCCTCACAGCGGCCTTCACCCTGCTGCTGGGCATCCTGTTCGCCCTGGATGCGGTCAAAATCTGGCAGATCTTCCTGGTGATGTTCCTGCGCAATGTGGGGGGCGTCTTTCAATGGTCCGCCATGACCGTTTCCACCTCCCTGATGGTGCCCAAAGGCGCATTGAGCCGCATTCAGGGGCTTAATCAGGCCCTTTATGGCTTGCTGAGCGTGATTTCACCGCCCCTGGGCGCCTTCCTGATCGGCCTGCTGGCCACACAACACATCCTCTACCTGGATGTCATTACGGCGGGCATCGCGGTGACAGCCCTTCTCCTGATGCGGGTGCCCCAGCCGGATGGCCACAAGGGAAAGAAAGATCCCGGCGTGAAACACGCAACCCTCTTCCAGGATCTGCGGGAGGGATTGTCTTATATTTCAGGAACCCCGGCCCTGGTCCTCATCATCCTCGTCGCCATGATCGTCAACCTGTTACTGAAACCGGTCTACGCCCTGATCCCCCTGGTGGTGAGCGACTATTTCGGTCGGGGCGCCATCGCACTGGGCCTCCTGGAGGCGATCAGTGGAATCGGTATGGTGGCTGGCGGTCTGCTCCTCAGCCTGTGGGGCGGATTTAAGAACCGCTTCCACACCACAATCCTGGCCCTGGTGTTGGCCGGATTGGGGCTGGCCGGGCTGCGGCTGGTCCCCCCGGACAGATTCTACCTTGGGACGGGGGTCCTCGCCCTGGTGGGGTTCTCCTATCCCTTCCTGGATGGGCCGCTGAATGCTATCCTCCAGGCCCGGGTGCCCCCGGAAAAACAGGGCCGGGTCTTCTCAATCTATTGGACCGGGGCGGCTCTGGCGTCGCCGGTCGGCTTTCTGATCGCTGGGCCCGCGGCTGACGCCCTGGGATTACTGTTCTGGTTTGCAGCCGGCGGCCTGCTGATCGCCCTGACCGGCATCACCGGGCTTTTCATCCCCACCTTGATGGCGTATGGGCGCATTGAGGATTCCGAAGAGCCAGCAGAACCCATTGGAAACCTATCCGCCACTCCCCAACCGGTGGAAACCCCTGTTGAAAGACAGCAGTAAAAACCACACACTAGGCAATTCTAAGAGAAAACGACGGAAAAAATGACGGATCAAAACCACACCACAGACCTTACCAACTGGCAATTTCGCTTCTTCACCATCTGGATTGGCCAAGCCTTTTCCATGCTGGGCAGTCACCTGGTGGGATTCGCCTTTGTCTGGTATCTGACGGAGCAAACCGGTTCCGCCACGATCCTGACCATCGGCACCCTCATCCAAACAATCCCCTCGGTCATCGTAGCGCCTTTGGCCGGGGCCCTGGTGGACCGCTGGAACCGCAAAGTGGTGATGGCCGTCTTTGACAGCATCACCGCCCTGTTCACCCTCCTGGTGGCGGTCATGTTCGCCACGGGCAACGCCCAGATCTGGCAGATTTTTCTGGTCATGTTCGTGCGCTCCGCCTGCGGCCATTTCCAATGGGCAGCCATGACCGCCTCCACCACTCTGATGGTGCCCAAAAAACACTTCTCCCGGATTGCTGGGGCCAATCAGACCCTGCAGGGTATCATGAACATCGTCGGCCCCGCGCTGGGGGCCTTCCTCATCGGCCTCATGCCCATTCAGGGCGTTCTCTTCCTGGATGTTTTCACCGCTGTCCTGGCGGTAGGGCCTCTGCTCTTCTTCAAAATTCCCCAACCGGTGCGCAATGGCACCCGGGCTACCGAGAAAACCGGCGCAGAGGCCGCTGCAAAAGACGACGGAAAAACCACGCTGTGGCAGGACCTGGCGGAGGGGTGGCGCTATGTGACCGGCTGGCCGGGTTTGATGGCCGTGATCTTCCTGGCCATGCTGATCAACTTCTTGATCAACCCCGCCTTTTCTCTGCTGCCTCTGGTGATCACCGAGCATTTTGGCCTGGGCGCTTACGAATTGGGTTTTATCCATTCAGCCTTCGGGGTTGGCACCATTCTGGGCGGGCTGATCCTGAGCGCTTGGGGAGGTTTCAAGAATCGCATCCTGACCTCCTTGGGGGCATTGACCCTGATGGGTGGGGCCATGCTTCTGGTCGGGTTCGCTCCGGGGAATCTGTACTTTCTGGCAGTGGTGGGGATGGCTCTCTTCGGCTTCTTGAATCCCATGGTGAACGGGCCCCTGTTTGCTGTGATGCAGGCCAAGGTGGAACCGGAAATTCAGGGACGGGTCTTCACCCTGCTGACAGCCGGAGCCGGGCTGGTCAGCCCCCTGGGACTGATCATTGCCGGTCCGGTGGCTGACGCCACCAATAATAACCAGCTCTGGTTCATCCTTGGCGGCCTCCTGACGGCTGCTGCGGGAGCGATGTCTTTCTTTGTGCCCGCCATTGTTGAGCTGGGACAGGGCGCCGACGAAGGGGAAGAGAACGTGGACTGCGAATCAGCCGTTGAGGGCGTGGGGGCCATGGGGGAAGACAGCCTGATAGACGCCGGATGATCTTCACCCGCCCCACCAGGCGGACCAAAAAAGGCCCCGAGAAACGGGGCCTCTTGGATTCCAACCACGCTGCTGGACCAGGTTCAGGGCCCCTCCTGGCGAATGTAGGATTGAACATCCACATTCCAAACGATGTCCTCGATCCGGGCCACCAACCAGGGGGAGTCCTCATCCATCCACTGTGCGCCAAAGAGAACTGGCATCTGCCACCCGGCCAACCGGCCCCACTCCAGGATCTGAGCCTCCCAGGGAGTACGGGACTCGTCCCCGGCATTTCTCCAGCGCAGGGCTTTCATCCGGGTGACCAGGCCGCTCCGGGCGTCAAAATGGACGGTAAAGACATGCTCCTCATCTTTGAAAGGAACGAATAGCCTTGCGGTGGTCTCGTCCATCCCTTCCCAGCGGACCCCCTCGGTGGTCAAATAGACAGCCGGAAAGAGCATCGTTTCGCTCCACAGGCCGAGGTTGGCCGCCTGATCCACACGGGGTTCATTTTCGACCACCCCGAAGGGCAGGGCCAGGCGGCTGCGCCAATCCAGATAGTGTTCATTGACCTGCATCATAGGGAGCCCCCAAAAAACAGCCTCAATATAGTGACGGTAGCCCTTTCCCGCCTGGTGGGTGAATCGCAACCGGGCCGGAAAGGTCAACCCCTTGAAACGTACCCTGCCCCGGCCGGTCAGAATAAAACTGTGGATGTGGGGCACGGAATCTCCGTAGAGAATTTCGTAGAACCGCTGAACCGGCGCGGGCAACCCGGGTGGCATGGGGAGCTCCTCCGGGATCTCGCTTTCCTGCGGGTGAGAGGGAAAAGCCCGGGGAATAATCCTGGTTCCAATCCAAACCAACCCGCTCAGGGCAGCCGCAACGCCAAGAATCAAGAACAAAATGTGGGGCATCCGTTTCCTTTCTGTACTGTCTCAGATTAAAGATATATTGGAGTGGGGGTTTCGTCAAGAACAAGCACAGTCCCTGGCAGGGGAATCGTATATGAACTCATCAAGCTGTTTGTCCAATTGCTGACCCCATCCTCGCTCCTTCCCCTGAAATCAGGGGATGGATGCCTGCGTCTGATGCCTGCAAGGGAACCGAGCAGGGGTCTCCTGGGCTTGTACCACTGCGCTGATGGGACTAGCACGGGCCTCTTGGCCCTTTGCACTGCGCTGATGGGGCCTGATGCCCCTCAGCTTGTGATGCCCCTCAGCTTGAGACAGAAAGGGGTTTTTATAGAAAAGAAAGATAAGTTATTGGAAAATCCACAACCACCATATCAAATTATGCGAATGCAACTAATCAAATGCAATTGTCCTGCGGTCCCTGGGGAACAACAAGCAGGCTGGAGCCCGGCTGCGATCAGGGGGTGAATTTGGTCAGGGTTTCAATGACCCGATCCTGATCAGACCGACCCAATTGATTGTGGAACGGCAGCCGCACAAGGCGCTCACTGACATCTTCCGTCACCGGACAATCCCCGGGCCGCCAGCCCAGTTGCTGCCCAAAGCCGGACAGGTGCAGCGGCAAATAGTGGAACACAGCATGAATGCCATGCGCCTTCAGATAGGCCAGAACGGCGCTTCGGGCTTCGGCGGTGGGCATCAGCAGGTAAAACATGTGATAGGACTGTTCCCGATCGGGAGGGACGCACTGCAACTGCACGTCATTTTCACCAGCCCACTCCCCCAGATTCTCGTAGTAGGTTTCCCAAATCCCCTGGCGCTTTTTCTGGATTTTTTCTCGATGTTCAAGCTGGGCGTATAAGAAAGCGGCCAGAATATCCGAAGGCAGATAGCTGGAACCCAAGGCCACCCAGGTGTATTTATCAATTTCTCCCCGGAAGAAGCGGCTGCGGTTGGTGCCCTTTTCCCGCACAATCTCAGCCTTCTGAACCAGCTCGGGGTCATTGATCAGCAGCGCGCCACCCTCACCACAGGTGAAGTTCTTGGTCTCATGAAAGGATTGGGTCCCGAAGGCGCCGAAGGTCCCCAGATACCGGCCCCGATAGCGTCCGAAGAGACCGTGGGCATTGTCCTCCACCACGGCCAGGCCCTTTTCCCGGGCCAGACCCATGATGGCATCCATCTCGCAACCCACGCCGGCATAATGCATGGGGACGATCAGACGGGTTTTATCCGTAACAAGATCAGGCAGGAGCCGTTCATCCATATTGAGGGTGTCCGATCGGCAGTCGGCAAAGACCAGCCTCGCCCCGCGCAGGGCATAGGCATTGGCGGTGGAGACAAAGGTGAAGGAAGGCAGAATCACCTCATCGCCGGGGCCCAGGTCCAGGAGGATGGCCGTCATCTCCAAGGCGTGGGTACAGTTGGTCGTCAACATCACCCGCGGAACCCCAAGAACCGTTTCCAATAGGGCATTGCACCGGCGGGTATAGGCGCCATCTCCAGAGATGTGACCCTCGCGGATGGCGTCTGCCATATAGTCAAACTCCTTGCCGGATGTTGCAGCCCGGTTGAAGGCAATACGTTTTTCGTTCATCCTGCCTAGCCTTTCTATATTTACCAATCGGGGGCAAGAAATATTCCAGATCATGCCTTCTCTGATGTCTCCGATTATACTCCTGCGCTTCGGCAGGTCGCTTACACCTTCCTTTCATGGAAATTACCGGTGCAGGGCATGGCCCCCGCGAAGTTCGGTTGCCCGGGCGTGGGGGCAAAGGGGCTGGGAGAGCAACCTTCCCACCCGGCATACCGGATCGGAAACAATCCACAAAGAGCCAGGATCAGTATTCAGGAGAAAATGGACAAAAACAGCCCGGCAGCGGGTATTTGACGGATAACGGGGAGTATGCTATTATGATTTAGCCTAAGCTAATTCAAATTTTAGGAATTGCACAGACCGATGAAATCCAACATATTAAGCAGAAACATTCAGGATTACCTGAAACGCATCTACGATCTGACCCGGTCCGGGAAAAACGCCGCCACCAGCCAGCTTGCGGAGTGCCTGAACATCTCTGCAGCCTCCGTCACCAATATGATCCAGAAATTATCCCGCACCGACCCTCCGCTGTTGGTCTATCAAAAACACCAGGGCGTCAGCCTGACGGAAGCCGGGCGCCAGGCAGCCCTGAAGATCATCCGCCGGCACCGACTGATCGAGCATTACCTGGTTGAGAAGCTGGGCTACACCTGGGATGAAGTCCACGAAGAAGCGGAAATCCTGGAACATGCCATGTCCGCCAGACTGGAAGCCAGGATTGATGCGGCCCTGGGCTTCCCGGCCTTTGATCCCCACGGGGATCCCATTCCGGATGCGGATCTGAACCTGCCAGAGATCAAGGAAATCCCCCTGAGTCGGATGACAGAAGGGGAACAGGGCCGCCTTCGCCGCGTCCCCCATGAGGACCCGGAAGTCCTGCGCTACCTCGGCAGCAGCGGTCTGCGCCCTGGGGTGCGGATAAAGCTGCTTACCCGGACACCCTACGACCAGACCCTGCGAATTAAACTTCTGGATACCCAGGAGGAAGTGGTGATCGGGCCAAATTTAAGCGGGTTGATCACCCTCACACCCGAGACATGAAGGACATCCTGCCCATCTCCCGCAGCAAAGACCAGGCCCGATCCTACTATGACCGCCTGAGCGGCATGTATGACTGGCTCACCCAGAGCGAGGTTTCTATCCTCCGCCAGGGGGTCTCGATGCTCTCTCCAGCTTCCGGGGAGCGGATCCTGGATATTGGCGCGGGGACGGGCAAGGCCCTGGAAATCCTCGCGGACCAGCCAGGCGAAAACCGCTGGCAGGTGGCCCTGGATCTTTCGCACCGGATGCTGATCCGCTCTCGCGAAAAGCTCTCCGCAGATACCACCGCCTTTCTGCAGCCGGATGGGGCGCGGCTGCCCCTGGGAGGCGCATCCTTTGATGCCGTCTACTGCGCCTTCACCCTGGAACTGTTCCAGGCGGAGGAAATCCCCGGAGTTCTGGCGGAAATGCGCCGGGTTTTGCGGCCCGGGGGCCGCCTGGCGATCGTGGCCATGGCCCAAAGGCCGAGGAGTCTGGCAGTTAGACTATACGAAACAGCCCACCGGCTTTTCCCGGTCGCCATAGACTGCCGTCCGATCCCCCTGCTTGATTTCCTTCAGGTTTCGGGATTTAAGGTGGTGCAGCACAAAAAACGCACCTCCTGGGGACTGCCCATGCACCTGGCCCTGGCGTTTAACCCCGGCCAACCCCATCCGGGCTGAGCAGATATCCCCGTCCCGGAACAGTGATAATCCATTCCGGGCTAGATGGATCCACCTCAATCTTCTCCCGAAGACGGCGCACCAACTGGGCCAGACTGTCATCCCGCACCCCGCGTTCAAAGATCACATCCTCCGGCCAGACCGACCGGATCAGATCATCCTTTTCACAAACCTCCCCACGGTTTTCCTTAAGCGCCAACCAAAGGGCCTGTTCTTTGGCTGTCAGGCGGGTCTCATCCACCTGCAGGGGCTGGTTTTGCGCCAGCAAGGGGATCTCCGCCAAGCCAGACTTCTCCAGCATTCTCTCATCCGGATCGTCGCGCCAGAATTCTTCCAGCCTGGCCCGCACCGGTGGGGATTGGCTGAGGGCTTCCAGGCTGAGGGGTGTCCCCACCCGATAGGCTTCACACACCGCCCGCAAAAAGGCTGGATACCTCCCGGAGAGGGCCATGATCCGATCCATTTCCTCCTCGCCAACCTTGCGTCCATACCGCTCAAAATAGGATCGGATGCTCCAGCAGGCATCAGACGCCTTCATAGGCCCCAACCAGATGGTGTTGGCGAAAAACAATTCCGACAACTCATTTTCCAGGGGCAGCGGATGCCGCATGGCGATCAGATAGGTCAACCGGTATTTGAAGGCGTCCCGCAATACCCGCAGATGGTTAAGAAAGACCCCCTGTACCTGACCAAGCATAACCTCAAAACGGTCAAAGACCAGTGTCAGCCGCCCATCCTCCGCCAGACGGTCCGCAAGGGCTGTCTCCACGCGGGCGAGGGTGGCCTCGCCGGTGGATTCCGGGGCGAGAAGAGAGAACAGCAGGGCCAGAAAATCCGCGCTGGCGGCCTGGCGCAGACGGTTGCAGTCCACCAGAAGGAGCTCCAGCATGTCGGCGGAATCCATCAGGGACCGCAGAAAATTGCTCTTTCCTGCCCCGCTCAATCCGATGACCGCTGCGCAGTCCCCGGCGCGCAGCGCTGTCAGCACCGCCTGACGTTCAACCCCCCGATAATCATCCGGATACGTTCTTCCTGCCGCCATCCGCACCGCCTTCCTGTTTTCTTGAGCCAAACTGAAACCCATTGTATCATTTTCCACAAGGCAACCATCCGAACAGCCCCAGGGGGTGCGCTCAATCAATGAACCATGGTTCAACACAACCCATCCGAAAGGGTCCACCCCCAAGCCCACCTAAGCGGACACAAACCACCAGGCGTGTAGGGCATCGCTGTCAGCAATTTATCACGACAAAGGGCCGCAACGCCATTATAATGAAGAAGATACCGCTTAGAGATTCCGACTTACCCTGCAGAAACCCGGGACAGCGATGACCATGATGCCAAACAGAGCGATCCGCATTCTTTCAACAGGGCTGGTGCTGCTATTATTCACCAGTGCGCTATTCGGCTGCCAGGCCATGGATGCAGAACCCACCACGGAAAGCATCGAAGCAACCAGTGTGGCAACGGAGGATTTAATTGCCCCCGAAGAGACCCAGGCCGAAGAGGAACCCGCGGAAGCGCCGGGGGTACTTCCCACACCGGGTGCGGTTGAGCCCACCCCTGCGGAAGAGGAAATGGAAGCAGAGGAAGGAGAAAGCGGAGAAGAAGGACAGGAAGATCTTCCACTGGAACAGGAAATCCTGAACAGCCTGCCGGAGGAGCGCAGCCTGGACCTGGAATGGCCGGAGGAAATGTGGCTGGGGGAAGCGGATGTCATCATTCTCTCCCTTGTTCCAGCGGGGGAGGCATACGTCTTTGAGGCGGAGTTCTCCGATCACAGCATTCAATCCGAACCGGTGACCCTTCCCAGCCCGGAGGGATACATCCTGTGGGCCAAGGCGCATCTGGATGCCCCGGGCTTCGCCCTGGCTTCCGATACAGAACAGCAATTCCAGGTGCACCGTGAAAAACCTGTCATCTGGCGCTGGTCCCTGATGCCGAAAAACAGCGGCCGCCAGCGCATCAACATCAGTGCCCAGATCATCCTCGAACCGCCGGCCGGTGTGGATGCCAGCCTGATTGAACACACTCTCCTTTCCGAATCCCTTGAAATCCAGGTGCGATCCATCCTGGGCCTGCCCCGGGGGACTGCCCGCATCCTCCTGGTGATCCTCCTGGCCATCCTCTTCAGCCTGGGCGTGCTGCTGCTCCTTTTCTTCCTCTTTTTGCGACCTCGGAGCCCCCTTCGGATTCTGAAACCGGACCCCGACCTCCAAATCGAGGGGATGACAGACCGCCCGCTGGATCGGGGAACCCATCGGCTGATGGCGGCCCTTTTCGGCGACTACGCCCGCATCATCATCACCAGCGAGTTCCAATCCGGTTACTCCGGGGCCCGCACCTGGCTGGTGATGCCCATCCGAAAGGACGGACGTCACGACGCTCAGACCATTGTCAAGGTCGGCGCTGCCCCTGTGATCCTCTCCGAATACCGCAATTATGAAGATTTTGTCAAGGATACCCTGCCCCCTATGACGGCCCGCATCCAGGACCGACCGGTCAGCACTAGCGGGGAACAACTTGCAGCCCTGCGATACACCTTCATCGGCCTGAGCGGGCAGCATCCCCTCAGTCTGCGTCAGGCTCTCCTGGAAAATGCGGATCCGGCCTACATCCAGCGGCTGTTTGAAACCTTCGGCCCCAACTGGTGGTGCCAGCGCAGCCCGGCCACCTTCCGCCTTGCCGTCGCCTATGATTCAATCCTGCCCTCCCATCTGGCGCTGAGGCCCACCGGGGGCAAAGGCCGGCCCATTGACGGCACAGATCCGCAGGGCCTGCGGGATGTGGCCATCGGCGAGGTGGTCACTCTGAAAAATTTCCCGGTCGTGGAAAAACGCGCCGATGGGCAGAGCTTCTCCCTGGAGAACGAACCCCCACCCGGCCATCCCCCCACCCGCATCCGCTGGATGGCGCCCGCAGTCAATGATCCCCTCACAGGGGAGGTGATCGGCACCCGCTGGAGCATCCTGGAGGCTGGCGCGGCCGGAAAGAACCGCTTTGACCTGCCGGACCCCCTGGCGGAGCTGGATCAGCTCCTTCAAACAACCCTCCATGGGAGCAGATCCATCATCCATGGCGATCTGAACCTGGAAAACATCCTGATAGGCCCCGGCGACATGGTTTGGCTGATTGACTTCGCCCGCACCCGAAAAGGCCCACCCCTGATTGATTTCACGCACCTCTATGGTGAGATCGTGGCCCAAGTGATTGCCCAAAGCGAACCGGACCCCGCGCGCTACCTGGCGACCCTCCGAGAGGACGGCTATCCTCTCCTCTCAGCGGTAGACGGCATTGGCCGGGCGCTGCTGCCCACCCCCCGGGGAACAGACGCCTATGATTTGCCCCTGATCGTAACCTGCCTAGGCATGCTGAAATTTCCCAACCTCAGCGACCATGCCCGCCATCTGCTTTATCTGACTGCAGCCTGGAAAATAAGCCAGCGCTAAACGGAATCCCCCTTTGCTGTCCCATCCCGATAAGGACATCCCCCATGCCAGAACTTCCAGAAGTCGAAACCATCATCCGGCGGCTGCGCAACGGCACCCAGGAACAGCCCCCGCTGCCCGGCCACACCATTCGGTCCGTTACGGTTTTGTGGGAAGGAATCATCGCCAGGCCCGGGGTGTCGAAGTTTATTGCGCAGGTGCGGGGGAAAACCATCCTGAATGCTCAGCGGCGGGCAAAATACCTGCATTTCCCGCTGAATGAAGGGCATCTCATTGCCCATCTGCGCATGAGCGGGGATATGCGCCTGGAACCCAATCCCGGCCCTGGAGGGGACCCACAACCCGCAGAAGCCTACGACCGGGTGTTATTCAACTTCACCCAGCCCTGGCGGATGGCCTTCGTGTCCGTGCGAAAATTTGGACGGATGTGGTTTGTTGATGATCCCCAGGAATTATTCGCCGATCTGGGTCCGGAGCCTCTGAGCGCAGATTTCACCGCGCAGCAATTGTATGGGATGCTTCAGAGTCACAGCAGACAGATCAAACCCCTGCTGCTGGATCAGAAGTTTTTGGCCGGGCTGGGCAATGTCTACACCGATGAGTCCCTGCACAATGCCGGGATCCACCCACTGCGAAAATCCGATTCCCTCTCTCAGAAAGAAGCCCACAGCCTGTACCACAGCATCCGGAAGGTGCTCCAGGAGGGCATCCGGCGCTTTGGCACCACCCTGGATTGGATGTATCGGGGTGGTGCATTCCAAAATTATTTTCAGGTCTACCGAAGGGAAGGGGAACCCTGCCTGACGTGTGGGACCGAGATCCTTAAAATCTCCGTGGGTCAGCGGGGGACCCATTACTGTCCCAAGTGTCAGATAAAACCGAAATCAGCCGGTTGAGTCATTGCAGAAATAGCTCCACAACCGGCACGAGGACATCCGGTCTCTGCACCGGCAACTCGAGGATCAGGCTATCCCAGGAGCCCGGCATTTCGGCATTGACAGCTTCCTTATCCGGATCAATTTCCAGAATTCTGATCTCCGAGGCGTCATGAAGAAACTGGGCATAAGCGCATTTTCCAGCCAGACCGTCCAGATGCAGGGTGCGGTAGGGATAGGCAAAAAGGTGCAGATAGAGGCGGTCTCCCTGCCGAGTATACCGGCAGTCCGGGGGCGGCGTCCACTCTGCCGCGCCACATCCATAAATGGCCCGGTCGTGCAGCCGCATCCATTCCCCGATTTCCTGCAGGCGTTCAAGGGCCTTCGGCTCAAATTCCCCGCGGGCGTTGGGCCCCACATTGAGCAGAAAGTTGCCGCCCTTTGAGACAGTATCCACCAGCATCCGAACAAGCATCCCCGCTGATTTCCAGTCAAGATTGTCCCGATCATATCCCCAGGAGCCGTTAAGGGTCTGACAGGCCTCCCAGACCACGCGCCGGCCATTCACTGTCATCCAGGAACGGGGCTGATATTGCTCCGGGGTCTTAAAATCCCCGGGGATGTCCAGCCGGTCATTGATGAGGATGCCCGGCTGCAACTGGCGGGTCGTGGCCATGAGGGTTTCTGAGTCCCAGTCAGCACGCCCCTTGCCCGACGCCCATTCCCACTCGGAATGCGGATAAGAAAAGTCGTACCACATGATATCAATGTCCCCATAATCGGTCAGCAGTTCCCGTGCCTGGGCATGCAAATAGGCCCGATAGGCAGCCATATCCCGTCGCTGTTCTCTAAAGGAGGGATCTGACCGCATTGGATGAAAGCCATCCACCGGAAATTCCGGATGGTGCCAATCAATCAGAGAGTGGTAAAAACCAATTTTGAGCCCTTCCGCCCGGAACGCCTCCACAAAAGGACGGATCAAATCCCGACCTGCCGGCGTATTGGGCGCTTTATACTCCGTTTCCGCTGAATCCCACAGACAGAAACCGTCGTGGTGCTTGGTGGTGATCACAGCATAGCGCATGCCGGCCGCCCGGGCCGTCCGGGCCCAGGCGGTGGGATCGTAAAGGTCCGGTTCAAAGTGGTCGAAATACCGGCGGTATGCCTCTGAGGGGATCTCCTCGCGGCTCTTGACCCATTCGTGCCGGGCAGCCGCGGCATAGATGCCCCAATGAATGAACAGCCCAAACCTGTCGTCAACAAACCAGTCCAATGCGGGTGCCTCCATATCAGTTTCCTCCACAAGCCCGGCTTGTCCGAGAATCTTTCAGATCTATCAGAATTTTTTCCAGGGTGAGCTCTTCCAGGCCCTCATACACCACATCAGCCCCGGTGAGGCGTTCCGGTGATCCAATCCCCACGGACCACATGCCGGCCTGGTTGGCTGCTTCGATCCCGGCCTGGGCGTCTTCTATCACCACACAGGATTCCGGTTGAAGGCCCATTTCCCCGGCCACAAACAAAAATAGGTCCGGAGCGGGTTTTCCCCGGGACACGCTGGCCCCATCACCGATCACATCCATGGCGGATTCAAGGCCAATGGCCCGCAGGACAGTCCGAGCATTCTTGCTGGCCGATCCCAGGCCGATCTGCATACCAGCATCCCGCAAATCCTGCAGCAAATCCCGCACCCCCGGCAGGATATCCTCCGGTGTCATCCCGGAAATCAAGTCCTGATACATCCGGTTTTTTCGGGTCATCTTCTCCCGAATAATCTCCTCCGGCCAATCCCGATCTTTGAAGATGATGTCCATGGAGGCCCGGCGGGAGACGCCGCGCAGCCTGTGGTTGATCTCCCAGTCAAATTCCACCCCTTCCGAATCTGCCAGGGCTTTCCAGGCTTGATAGTGATAGACGGCTGTGTCCGTCAACACACCGTCCAGATCAAAGATAAACCCTCGAATATTCAAGACAAACCTCCTCAACGCATCATGCAGGGCCGCCGGGCGCCCGCCGGACCATTCATTCACAGTATAACCCAACTTGAGAGGGCTGTCTCAGAAGCCAAGGAGCCTGGAAAGGGCAGCCATGAAGGGCATGAAATCACCCTGCCCGGGTTATTTTTCCAATGGCAAGGAATTCAAAAAGCGCCCGCAAAGACCAGGCGCTTCTCGTCACCGAAACATTTGCGCAAACAGCCAGCTCCCCGCGTCAGCCCGGGAAAAGGCAACCACGCGTCAAAGCCGCAGACCGGATCGCGTCAGGGAGTAATTGTCCATCCACCAGCGGATTGTATCGGCGATGCTCTGGGCCAGGGTTCTGGGTTGATATGCCAGTTCGCGCCGGGCCTTTTCTGATTGAATCTCCGAATTGCTGACGACGGTTTCCAGGGAATAGCGTGTGAACCGCGGGCGTTTTCCAGCGATCTTGTAATACCATTCCGCCGCCGGAGCAAAGAATTTCGCCAGGGACATGGGAAATGTGATCACCCGGGAACGCTTACCGCTGATGGACTGCACCAGATGATGCAGAGCCTTCAAGGCAATGCGTTCTCCACCCAGGATATAGGTTTCTCCCGGTTTGCCGCGATCGCGCGCCAGGATCTGCCCCTGCGCCACATCGCGCACATCCACAAAATCAAAAGCGCCCTCCACCAGAAAACTGACCCGCTTTTTCATCCAGTCAAGGATCAATTCTCCCATCTCTGAGCGGCGGAAATCATAGGGGCCAATCACCCCGGTCGGACAGAGGATGTGTGTCTCAAAACCCCGCCGGGAGGCCGACTGAACCAGCAGGGATGCCTGAGCTTTGGTCCGGTCATAGGGACCGGCCGGATTTTCCGGATCAAAACGCAGGGACTCGTCAATGGGCACTCCCAGAGGCGGCCGCTCCAGGGCGTGGATTGAGCTGGTGTAAATCAACTTCCGAACCCCCTGCTCCCGGGCTGTGGAGAGCACATTGCGGGTGCCTTCCACATTGACCTGCTGCAGGAGCTCCGCCCTCTCTCCTGTGATAGACACCAGGGCCGCCAGATGGAAGATGACATCAACGCCCTCCATGGCCCTGGACAAGGAGTCCCTGTCCAGGATATTTCCGGTCACTTGCTCCACAGGCAGGCCCGCCAGGGAGCGTGTATCTTCCCCGGGCAAGATCAGGGCACGTACGTTTTCGCCCCGGGACAGCAATTCCCGCACCAGGACATTCCCCAGATGCCCTGCTGCGCCAGTCACCAAATTCATGGGATCCTCCTCAGAGAGTCTACCAACAAATGAACGCCCGCCCGGGTGGTATGATGCCAATCAGCGCCTTGCGGGTCAAATGAAGCCTGCAACAGGAGTCCCATGGCGATGGCCATCAGGATGCGACTGTTGAGAACCGGGTCTGCATCCGGGTCAAAGGACCCTTCGGCGATGCCTGCCCGAATCAGGTCGGAAAAATAATCTAAAAAATGGCGGTAGGGTTCCACAGCTTTTTCCCAGACGACGGGCTGGCGGGAAGCCTGAGTCCAGAATTCCAGCAGGATCGGAAACCCACCTTCCAGGTGATCAAAAACTCTTCCCGATGCGCTGGCGATGCGGTCCAGGGCCTGAGGGACATTGGCCGCCCCCTGGCCAATGTGTTGAAACAAACCCTCAATATCTCCCAACCATTGGGTCATCAGGGTGAGAAAGAGATCCTGCTTGGAAGGAAAATGGTGATAAAAAGCACCTTTGCTGGCTTCCGCCGCCTGGCAGATCTGGGTCACGCTGGTAGCATCATAGCCATTTTCGGAAAAGAGAGTCAGGGCAGCGGTCAAAATCCGGTCCCGAGTGTCAGAAGGCTGGTGCGTGTCTGTCATACTAGTGTTCCCTTGATCGTAGCATTTCGAATACAAACCGACCGGTCGGTATGCACGTCAAGATACCATATAATCCAACAGGAAACAAGACCAGAGGTTAAAGTACAACTCGCCAGCCCGATTTTCTCCCCAAGATCAGGCCAGCGAGTCTTCCTTCTCCAAAGCGCTCCCTACTTCGGAGAACCAGATTAAAGGTTGCCGGAACGCTTTCTGTTATTGACTTATTGCTGGTTCTAATATAACGTTTAATGTGGAGAGAGCCAAGAGACAACCAATTGATTTTCGTAAACATTTGTACCGTTCTCGATGTAAACATTTTTTCTTTTCATCTGTCTTCCCCCCTTTTTTACTCAACGCAACCCGTTCACCCGAAAAGTTCCGGCACACTGCAAAAACATCTCCAAATCATTGACCAAATCGGACTGTTTTTGTATAATTTTAACAACATGATGACCACAAAAAAGTTAATAAAGACGGGCTTTTCCTTTTCAGGCCAATTTAACCCGTATTAAAAGGTTATAATAGTTTTACAAGCATTGTTGAAAAACCCGCATGAATAAGCACGTTGAAAAAGCTATATTTCTAATAGTGTTCTGACAAAGAACCAGGAGAGGATTACCCATGTCTCGAATTATTTCCATCCACTCTTTTCGTGGCGGCACCGGAAAATCAAATTCCACGGCCAATCTTGCCAGCCTGATGGCCAAGCGCGGATATAAAGTCGGCGTGGTTGACACCGATATCGCTTCCCCGGGCATCCATATCCTTTTCGGTATTGATGAAACCGATATGGCCTATTCCCTGAATGATTATCTGTGGGGAAACTGCGACATTGAACAAAGCGCCCGGGATGTTACCAACAATATTGATGGCGACATTGACGGCCATGTCTACCTGATCCCGGCCAGCGTCAAGGCTGGGGAGATCGCACGGGTCCTGCGGGAAGGGTATGACGTCGGCCTTCTGAATGACGGCTTCCAGGATCTGATTGAAGTGTTTGACCTGGACGCGCTGCTGATTGACACGCATCCCGGTCTCAACGAGGAAACCCTGCTTTCCATCGCCATTTCGGATGTGCTTCTGCTGATCCTCCGGCCCGACCAGCAGGACTACCAGGGCACCAGCGTGACGGTTGAGGTTGCTCGAAAACTGGATGTGCCGGAAATGTACCTGCTGGTGAATAAAGTCCCCACGAAATTCCCTCCGGAGAGCGTCCGGGAACGGATCGAGAAAACCTACAATGTGGAAGTCGCGGCAGTCCTGCCCCATTCCGATGAGATGATGATTCTGGCCAGCAGCGGTATCTTCTCCCTGCAGTATCCGGAGCATCCGATATCTGCGTCCTATGAGAAGGTTTCCCGCCTCCTGATGGGTGATTGATCCCGCCTTCCACCAGATCCGGAACCGGTTTTCCTCCAATCGCCCCCGTCTTAACAATTTAAGAGTTGACAACATGAATAAAACGCGAAAACGCTTTTTGAATCTCAGACCGGGGGAACCTCGTCTGGTGTTTATTCTGGGCTTTCTCCTCCTGGGGAATTCCCTCGCAATGCAGGTCTCCGGGATTGTGGCCGTGAGTGGGTTTCTGGATTCTGGCGGTGTGAACGGGTTCTTGTTGATCTATCTGGTGGATGCGGTGCTCCTCTTCCTGTTGAGCAGCCTCCTCTCCCTGGTCATTGATAAATTTAACCGCATCAAACTGATGGGATGGGTCACCCTGGCCTATGCGTTGATTTTCATCCTCCTGCGGATCATGTTTCTTTTCAACCTGCCGGACGCACTCAACTACAGCTTGATGTACATCGTTTCTGATACGCAGTTCTTCTCCTTTCCCCTGATCTTCTGGGTGATGGCCAACGATGCCTTCAAAGTCAGCCAGACAAAGCGGCTCTTTCCCCTCATCTCGGCGATGAGTTTCATCGGCATCCTGCTGGGGATCGGCGTGGCCTATGCCTCCCCGACCCTGTTTGCCAACCTGGGGATTAAGAGCGAAGAGATCCTGATCCTGAACGCCCTGATCTACCTGATTGGCTATATCCTGCTGATCACCGGGACCGGGAATGTCAAATTGCGCGAAACCGTTCACCGATCCCAAACAATCAAAGAGACCCTCACAGAAGGCTGGCATTTCGTCAAGGACGTTCCGGCCTATCGCTATCTGATGTTCATCATCCTTGCCATGGCCCTGAGTTATACCATTGTGGAATTCCGTTTTTTCATGGTGACCGACAACACCTTTACCAATCAGGCGGCATATCAGACTTTTTACAGTTTGTTCCGCCTGGGGGTGACAGTGGCTGCCTTCCTCCTGCAAACCTTTCTGACCAGCCGGATCATAAAATCCATCCAGTTGAAGAACGCCTTTATGATTCTCCCGGTGACCATTTTCACCAGCGTGATCGGGCTGCTCATCTCTCCCCTGTTGGCGGTTGGGGTGGGGGCCATGTCCCTGGTGCGGCTGGTGCGGATTTCCATTGATGAAACGACAAATAAATCCTTCCAGGCCTTTGTCCCCGAAGAGCGGCGCGGCCGGGTTTCCACATTCATGGACAGCTACATGCCCACCCTGGGCATCATTTTGGCCTGTGTTCTTGTCGGGGGCATCGTTCTGATTGAGAACCTGATCGGGCAGAACCTGCACCTGGTCTATCTGGGGCTGGCAGCCGGGTTCTCCGGCGCGGCCATCTGGGCTGCCCTGCAGATTCGCAAAGTCTATGACGCCAGCCTTCTGAATTGGCGCATGAAACGGCGCCAGCGCGGTTCCAGCGTCCTGGACAAGTTATCCGATCTCTGAATGCGACATCCAACCGCCTGGGATCCCACTGGCCCTGGTTACCGGACATCCATTTATTTTAGACCTTACGGGAGTACGACATGATGATCAAGGACCAAGAAAAAACGACCTTTATCAGCTTGCGGTTGAAATTGCTGATTGGTTTCACGCTGCTCTTCACCATCGTTTTCACGCTGGCTTTTGTCTGGTTTTATAATTTCGCTGCGGACATGGCCCTGGAAAGAATTCAAGAGGACGTTTTGGATACTGTCCAAGGAGCAACCTCCGGCGTGGACGTCCAGGCCTTCCAGGCCCTTGCCAATGAAGTCCAACTGGAAGAACCTGGATATCCCGACGATCCCCGCTATTGGGACCATGTGGAATGGCTCTTCACTGTCAACTCCATTGAGCCTCGAGCATTTCTCTACACCTACATCCAGGATCCGAAAAATCCCGAAGCGGTGATCTTCATTGGAAGCCACGGGGCCATGTTCGACCCGCCGGAGGGGGCTCCATATTATTACCACTACGACCCCAGCCAGGAAATGCGTAACAGTTTTGAGGAAACGACCTTTCGAAACGATTTCCAGGCCTATGAGGATGAATGGGGGCACTGGGTTACCGTCTATTCGCCCCTGCGGGACGAGGAGGGGAATGTCGTCGGTGGGTTGGGCGTGGACTTTCAGGCGGACTATGTCTTCCAGGTGCAGGAAACGATCCGGAACACAGTTTGGGCCGCCTTCGCCATTGTCTACATTGTTCTGTTTATCCTGGTTTGGTTCCTGACCCAATCCCTGACCCGTCCGGTGATCAAACTGACAGAAATCGCCGAACGTGTCGGTGAGGGAGACTACAACGTGGATTTCGAGGGCCTCCGCAAAGGAAGACTGCGGGATGAGATCAGCACCCTCTCTCAGACCATTGAGAGCATGACCAGCAAGGTCTACCAACGGGAACGCGATCTCAGACGGCAGGTGCAGGAACTGCGCATCGAGATTGATGAAACCAAGCGCGCCTCCCAATTGGAAGAGATTGTTGAGACAGATTTCTTCCGGGACCTGCAATCCAAGGCCAAACAGATGCGCAATCGCCGGTCGGACAAAGACACGGATGAATCTTAGGGGAGAATATCATGCCAAATAAAAGTAAGATCATCACCATCACCTCCTTTCGGAGGGGAACGGGCAAGACCAACCTCCTTGCCAGCCTGGCGGCTCTGGCCGCTCAGGGGGGATACAACACCCTCCTGGTGGACACCGCCTTCCGCTCTCCAGGTCTTCACACCCTGTACAAGGTCAAACCGGAGGGCGCCACCCTCACAGACTGTCTGATGGACAACCTCGATTTTCAACAAGCCCTGGTGAAAATTCGTGACCGCACCTTTTCCGGCCAGTTGTATTTGCTGCCAGCCAGTGAAAGCGTCCAGTATATCACCCAACTCCTCAAAAAAGGATACGACTTCAACCAGTTTCGAAAGAATTTCCTCACCCTGCGGAAGAACCTCAACCTGGATCTGATCTTCATTGACACCCAATCCGGCCTCAATGAGGACAATCTGGTCCTCTTGGCTCTGTCGGATGTGGTGCTGGTGCTCATGCGCACAGACCAACAGGAGTTCCAGGGAACCGCTGTGATGGTGGACCTTGTAAAACATCTCGAAATCCCCAAACTACGGCTGCTGGTCAACGATCTGCCAGATATTTACGACCCGCGGGAATTTGCTCGGGATATCCGTGAAACGCATCAATGCCCTGTGGCTGCGGTCCTGCCCCATGTCAGCGAGATGATGAGCCTGGGCAGCCGGGCCGTGTTTGCCCTTGAATACCCCAATCACCATGCCAGGAAACAATTGGAAGACCTTCTCGATGATCTGATCTCACTGTGAGGAAAAGGCTTTCAGAATGGTCCCATTCAGAACCTTGCGTAAAAAAATTCAACATCTCCCGGAAGTGCAGGGGGTTTCCGCGCTGGATATTCTCGAACTTCCCGATGAGATCGGCGCCCTGATTCGCAAAATGTCCAACGAGAAAACTATGACGCTGCCAGAGGTTGCTGAGCATCTGGGGTTCCCGCGAAAGCGGACAAAATCAGTGATGACCCTCCTGGTCAGAAAGGGGTATATGACAACCCAGGAGTCAGATTCTCCGGAAGGGCCAATGCGCTACCGGGTCGCGTATGCCCGCATGCGCAAAAAAAACATTCCCCTGGATTTATAGGACCCCCATGCACAAGAAATGGTTTGAATCACCCCTGTTCTGGCAAACCCTGATCCCGCTGCTCCTGGTGGTGTTGATCCCCCTTGGGATTGTCCTGGCCATGGGGTGGTTCTCCGCCAACCAGGCCGCTCAACTAATAGAAGCCGGGGGGGAGGAGGCCATAGTGCAAACCACCCTCACGACTCTCCAACGCTTCACCGCTCTGATCGCCATCCTGACCATCCTGGCGGTTGGATTTGTCGCTTTTCTCCTCTATCAACGGGTCGTGGAACCCCTGCAAATCCTTGAATCGGCTGCCAGAGCGGTGGAAAAGGACCATCTCCGGACAGGCAATCTATCAGATATCACCCGGCGCAAGGACGAATTTGGCAGCCTGGCCCGGACCTTCGAGGAGATGGCCAGCACAGTGACGGATCGGGAAACACGCCTGCGGCAGGAAGTCACCAGGCTGACCATTCACATTGACACCATTCAGAAGCAGGATGCCGTGGAGCGGATCGTCAGTTCGGATTTCTTCACGCGAATCCAGGAGAAAGCCCGGCTGATGCGTTTCCGGCGGTCCCTGGGGGAGAAAAATGGCCCGTCACAGGAAGAGCAGAAAGATCTCTGATCAATAAACGCCATCCGGGCATTAATGGCCGCCCAACCACAGCCGGTGGAACTGCCCGTTGCGGATGGGCCGCTAAATCAAAACCCGGAAAAAACAGTCAACAGTCACTTCTGGATCATGGGCATCCAGCCTCCAAAGGGCCAGACAATGGCCCCGCTGATATGGTCCTGACTGGTCAGGCCATCGTTATAACCATGATCATATGCCACCATCCAGCGCCCATCTGAATAACTGCCACTGACCGCCACCTGCAAAATCTCCCAGGGCTGGGGGAAGGCCGCCAATTGCTGCGGCACCCCGGTGATGCCAGGAGCAGAGCCATACACCGCTTGAACCCAGACGCTGTCTCTGCCTGAACCATCTTCCCGGATGAAGGCGACCAGGTACTGGTCGGCAAAATTGGTGTACCACCAGGGCGTTTCCCCGCCGGCGAAGGCCAATGCAGGGAAGTATTCGTTCTGCGGTGTGTTGGCCACAGCAAAGAGGCTCCCCTCAAGCTGATCGGTCAGGCCATGGACATGCTGGCCGCGGATGTCATTATCCGAATTGTCCCCCCAATAATCGTACATGTACACCACCAGAAACCGATCGTGGATGGGATTGAAGGCCACCGAAGGGACCTGAGAGTTACGGTCATTGGCCGGGATCGCACTCGGCGGGGTGAGGTAGGCTTCCCCATGCATCAACTCATCATTCGGATCCTGCTTCGTACCGTGGACATGGGTGTAGGCGATGTAATGACGCGAAAAGGTCAACTTATCATAAACAACGAGATACGCCCCGATGCTTCCCGTGGTCCCAAAAGCCACATCCGGGGTGCTGCAATACCGCAGGCCGTCGGTGATAACGATACGGGCCCCGTCCTCTGCAAGGGTTGAAGCGCCAATTTGATACCGCTGGGCGATGATTCGACTCGCGCTCAGATCCTCCAGAACAGCCACCACCAGACAGGAGGAGTCATCGCGGTTGCAGGCGATTCGCGGAAACTCCTCATCCATGGTGGGATGGCCCGTCGTGTGGATGGGCGAGGCAAGCTGATCCCCGGAAAGCTGGTGAATCCCGTGAACGCTGACCAGGCGCCAGTCAAAGGTGGCGCCTACCGGATTTAAATAATCCCAGACCACCACAAAATGCCCTGTGCTGGCTTCAAAGGCAACATCCGGGTCGGATGCCAGACCCTGGCCTGATGAGATGCGAAAACGCGACCCAATTTTATTGCCTTCCGCATCCAGGCGCTGACCATAGACATCATCATTCATCTGATACACAACCAGAACCTCGCCATTGTATAGATTGGTGGCCAGATTCGGCCAGATGGTAGCATCTGTCAGATTTTGGTTAATATCAAACCCCGTCTTGACCACCACGGAATCCCGCTGACGTGCATGGGGCACGGCTGGCAGATCACCTGCCTGACCGGAGATCCCGGGTATAAACAATGCGCACACAAACAACATCAGGAGGGCATGTTTCAAGGACATGGCAGCGCCTTTTTCAGTTGCCGGAAAGCCCGCTTAACCAGGCACCGGTGGATGGAAACAGAGACAATCCCATTATATATCAAAGAGAAGGTATTAAACAAAAAACGCTCCCCGGAGAACATAAAAAACACCCCTTGCAGCAAGGGGCGTTTTCGGTTTACTTGAGGCGACGACGGGACTCGAACCCGTGATCGGGGTTTTGCAGACCCTTGCCTTACCAACTTGGCTACGTCGCCGGGAAAAGAACAAGCTGATACCGCGGCCGATATGGCCTTTTGATATCAGCCCATCTCGTCTTTCTCAAGAGCGGGCGAAGAGACTCGAACTCTCAACCTTTTCCTTGGCAAGGAAACGTTCTACCAATTGAACTACACCCGCGGGTATTGCTCACTCGTGCAAAGGATTTTAGCACAGGATGGGGGAGAAGTCAACCCCGCTTTTGTTGGAATCATCCTAGAAAAATCATCGGATCTCATTCCAATGTCTGAGGAATCTGCAATAGTTCCCCACCCGCAGGGCGTGTCAATCCCATCCAACCGGCACCATGTGGTGTCTGACCCAGCCTGACCGCCGGAGTTGTGAAGCTCCAGCGCTGCGAAGGGGCGCCCATGCCATACCCATTGCGCGCTTCAACCCACCAATCATAAGTCCGGTTGGGGGAGAAGAAATTGAGGGTCATCTGGGTTTGGGTTGTCCACAGGCCGCCATATCGGACCTGGGAGGCGTGATCCAAAAAGTTGATGTGGTATTCCAGTGCGCCGGCGACGGGCGACCAGTAGAAGGTCACCTCCAGGCCCGAGGTCAGGCTGCCGCTGCCAGGGGCCACCAGGGAAGGAGCAGGCAGCAGCGTGCCGCCGGAGCCGGTCGTAAACGCCCGCACATCCGACGATAATCCCGACTGTCCATTGCTGGAGAGATAAATGCGCCAATAGTACTGGGTGGCCGGGGCAAGATTCCAGGGAAAGCGCGATTCCTGGGGACCGGAAGCGCTGTTGGTCTCCAGACGGAGAACCGTGGTACTGAAGTGCGCATCCAGTGAGACCTCCAGATGCACCCGGGTGCCAGGGAGCGTGGGGCCTGTATCCCAGTGAAATAAGGGACACAGGGTGTCAAGGTGGGCACCGCTGGATGGAGAGAGCAAACGGGGCCCAGGGTTGCCGTTGCGGACCATGGGAAGGTAGATGCTGGCCTCTGGAATTTCCTCTCGATCCCCCATGCTGCGGCCAGATCGCCCCTGAACCTGTCCGCCGGGAAGCGCCAGCATGGCGATGATCAATAAAACAATAACCTGCCGTCCCAACCGTTTCATCCTGTCCTCCGTCTCAAAACACCCGGGCTATCAACCGGGGCCCAAGCAACCATTGCTTAAATTATAGAACCGCGACAGGATAATTAATGGCAATGGATTTAACAGTTCGGTAACAACATCAAACCCTGAAAGAGAAGATTTTAACTGAGATTAATTCCCCTCTGGGGCAAGCGACAGTCAGGGTTCGAGCTCCAGCAATTCCGCCGCGATGCGGGCCGCACCCCCCACGAAATGAGGGCAGCGGGTATGAAAGAGGTCCTGCTCCCGCGCCCGGGCCAAGTCTTCCGGAGCGCCGATATCCAGACCCAGAAGCCCAGGGCAAGTGACCGCGCCGTGGGCTTCCTGAAAACGTTCAATGAAGGCTTCCGCCAGGGCATAGCAGGCGTATTTTTTATCCCGATCGTAGGCCGTGATGCCCCTGGCCAGCCCGATGGCCATCAGAGCACCGCTGACCGCGCCGCAGACCTGCCCGGCATGGCCCATACCGCCCCCAAAGGGCGTTGCAATTTTCATGGCCATGTCCGGATCCAACCCCAATCGCTTGGCAAAGGGCGCAAAGGTGGATTGGGCACAGTTAAAATGCTCTGCAAAGGCTGCTTTAGCTTCCAACTCAAAGGACATGGGCCTCCTTAGATAGAGAATGGTCATCTTCCATTCTAACCGAAAAAGACCCGGGAGAACCCATCAGCTAAAAAACGCCTCCGGTCCACCTAAATCCTCCCGAGGAACCGCGCCACAGGAACCAGAACAAGCCGCGTGCTGTCGGGTTTCGCCTATCCTCAGGTTTCCTGCACGGGATGGTAGGCGTTCGGATCATCAAATCCGGCGATCCAGGCTGCCGCCTGGTGGCAGGTGGTCATATCCGGGGGGACGCGAATCACATACAGACGCCCGGTGGAAGGGCACTGGACGGAAACGCACACCAGGGGTTCATCCCCGGGTAATTCGATCCGCAGGAGCCGCCTCTCTCCGCCCGGGTCCTGATCTCTGTCCAGGACTTCGGCGCGGGCTTCCTCAATGAAGCGCTCGTATCCCATCCGCTCCAGTTTCACCCGGCGCTTTTCCAGATTCGTCTCCGAAAGGACCTCCTCGGCGGTGATCGTCTCCGGTTGGAAGACCAATCGCTTCTCAACAGGGATTCCACGCCAGCGAAGCTGAGCATCCCGGCAGCCCGGCGGCAGATCGGTGATCCTGGTCCCGGCGATATCCAGCCAGGAATTCACCACCAGGGATTCGGGAAGAACATGCACATTGGGGGAATCCCGCAGGTCCAGAATGCTGAGGGGGCCCAACCAATCCGGCAGATGCGTCAGATTGATACAGTTCCGGGCCACAAGATTGCCATATTGCAGCACGCCCTGCACCGGCCAGTCCCGAAAATTCACACAGTCGCTGATATCCAGAAAGTAGGTTTCCAGTCTCTCCGGCAGGGCCGTGATGCCCGTGCATCGCCGCAGGGACAGGGACCCCACCTGCAGGCCCTCCGGCAGATGGGTTAGATTCTCACAGCCATCCAACACCAAATCAAAGCGCACAACCAGGGATGCCGGAAGTTGCTCCAAACCCGTGCAGTCCCGCAGGTTCAGGCTGTTCAACTGGAGGTTTTCCAGCAGACGGTTCAGACTTCCCTCCCCGGATAAATCCAGGCTGCCGTGAAAGTGGTGGGGGTCAAATGGGATTCCCTTGAGGATGCTGGCCCTGACCTGTTCTGGCGTTAACCGCTCCTCGAGAACTTTGGCGTTCTTTGCCTTACCCTCCGATTGCTTCGAAAACATCTTCATCGTCAGTCAACGATCCTCCGGATGGCCTGGGGGGTGTATTCCCGCTGCTGCCAGACCTTGTAAACGCCCCGCTCCAGGGTGATGGGATTGTGTTCCTCGTGCACAATGGTCGCCGTGGGGGCCACCACCCGCAAAAACAAGAGCATGCCCCTGGCCCAGATCTCAGCAGTTTCAGGATCCTCGATCCGGTGACTGTGCCCCGTGATCTCCCCCCGCACCAGGACATTCCCGGGCATCTTCTTCGCATCCCCCGGAACCTGGTTGATTGCCGCTATCAATACATCTCCATGCCGCCACATCACTGCCTCCTTTTATGGAACAAATATTCTGTTTCGTAATTATTTTAGTATAGCATGCTCCGGGAGACAAGAACCCCAGAAAATCTGGGGGAAATCAGATCGGATTGAACCCAACAGAATAATTCCCGATGGCTTCACAAGCTATCCACATACTTTATAATAGAAATCAACATGTCCCGATTGACACCCGGGGTAAACCACCAGTACAGGAGGCAACATCCTCATGCCAAAATCAAACGTCATCCAAACCCGGGGTCTGACAAAGACCTTTGGGGATATCACCGCCCTGCACAACCTGGACCTGAACGTGCCGGAAAACTCCATTTTCGGCTTTCTGGGACCAAACGGGGCCGGAAAAACGACCGCCATCAAGCTGCTCCTGGGGCTGCTTCACCCCACAAGCGGAGGCGGACAGATCTTCAACCAGGATATCGTCAAGGACAGTCTGGATATCCGCACCCGAATCGGCTACCTACCCCAGGAACCGCGCTATTACGAGCACATGACTGCGCGGGAGGTACTGCGCTTTACACTGCACTTTTTCTATCAGGGGCCGGAAAAGGGGATTGATGCCCGGATTGAGGAGGTCCTTGAACTGGTGGACCTGCAGGACAAGGCTGACCGCCCCATCAAGGGTTTCTCCGGCGGCGAACGCCAGCGCCTCGGTCTGGCCCAGGCCCAGATCAATTATCCCGACCTGCTGATCCTGGACGAACCGGCCGCTTCTCTGGACCCAATTGGCCGGCACGACGTGCTGAAAATCATGACCCGGCTCCAGAAGCACACCACCATTTTCTATTCCACCCACATTCTGGATGATGTGCAGCGGGTCAGTGATATGGTCGCCATCCTCAACCATGGGGAATTGGTGGCCCAGGGCCCAATTGAAACCTTGCTGGCCGGCAGCGAGGGCGTGGTCTACACCATTCGCATGAAAGCTGTCCCCGAGAACACCCTGCAGCGAATCCAATCATTGGGCTATGTCAGTAATATTCACCAGCACGAAAAAGAAGGCCTGGTGGAATGGCAGGTCGAGATCAGCGACGAAGGAGCCGCCGAATCAGGCCTTCTGCGAGCCATCCTGGAAGATCCTGTCGTTGTCACCGCATTCCAAAAACGGCAGTACGAGCTGGAAGACGTCTTTATCAATCTTATTGAAGGAGAAAACCATGACCGGTAATGCCGAACTGATTCCCTTAACAGAAAAGCCCTGGCGCCGCGGACTGCGAAACCTGTTGGGGGCAGGATTGAAAGCCTGGTGGCGAACCAATACCTGGTGGATTCAGTCCCTGATCTGGTCATCCATCACCCTGATGCTGGTTCTAAGCTTCACTTTGGGATCCCCGGGAGGGGAAGATATGAACAATTTCATCTTCTTTGCCCTGGTGCTGGGATTATTCGCCCCGATCGCGGTGGTCATCATCACCCAGGACGCCATTGTGGGAGAAAAGCGCGCCGGGACCGCGGCCTGGATCCTCTCTAAGCCCGTCACCCCCACAGCCTTTATTCTTTCTAAATTTCTGAGCAATCTGGTGGGCATGCTGGCCACCATGATCCTCATTCCTGGCACCCTCGGCTTTCTTGTCATCGGGTTGGTCACCCGCCAGTTTCCCGATCCCATCGGATTTTATGCCGGATTGGCCATTCTGGGGTTGAATGTTCTTTTCTTCCTGAGCTTCTCCCTGATGCTGGGAGCGCTCTTTGACCACCCTGCCGCGGTGATCGCCATCCCACTGGCTTTCCAGTTCGGACAGCAATTCTTTCTGGGCCTGTTGGGGCCAAATGCCCGCTATCTGCCCTGGGCTCTGTCCCTGCCGATAGGCGATATGGAACACAGCGTCGTGACGGCCCTCATGGCCGGCGCGCCTGTACCCACCTGGGCGCCGGTGATCCTGATTGGCGCCCTGAGCGTGGTGTGCTTCGCCATCTGCATTGTGCGGTTTTCCCGGGAGGAATTTTAGCCTCAACGGGATAGAGCCTGCAGGTTATCTCCGGACCCGCTTCAGCGATTGATCAGCCCCTCCACCGATTCCCGGGTGGGAAGGGATGGTTGCGCGCCGCGCTTGGTAGCCGCCAGAGCCCCGGCCGCCATGGCGTAACGCACCGATGTCAGAAGGGTTTTACCTTCTGCCAGGGCCACCCCCAGCGCACCGTTGAAGGCGTCTCCAGCCGCGGTGGTATCCACCGCAGTGATCTCATGGGCCGGCAGATGCTCATCAATGCTCTGGGTGACCACCCGGGCGCCCCGGGCGCCCATGGTGATGATCAGGCTGCGCACTCCCCAACCACGCAGCTTCTCAATCGCCCTGTCAATATCCTCCTCATCAGCCAGGAGGGTCAGCTCATGCTCGTTGGGGGTCAGATAATCCACCTGGCTGAGCAGTTCCTGGGAGAGGGGCTGGGCTGGTGCGGGGTTTAGAACCACAGGGATGTCATAGGCTTGGGCCAGGTCCACGGCGGCCTTCACGGTCTCCATGGGACATTCCAGTTGCAGCAGCAAGAGATCCGTCTCTCGCATCAGGGGACGGGCCTTGTTGACATCCTCCACCGAGACCTTGAGATTGGCGCCGGAAGCCACAACAATGGAATTTTCCCCGTCCGTCGCCACGGAGATCATGGCAATCCCGGTTGGGGCATCGGGATCCTTGATGACCTGGCTGGTCCGGACCTTGTTCTCCACAAGGCCATGGATCAGGGTGTCGCCAAAATCATCCTGACCCACCCGGCCCACCATGGTCACTTCGCCGCCCATCCTGGCCGCCGCAACAGCCTGATTGGCGCCCTTGCCGCCGGGGAAGGTCTCAAAATCACCCCCCAGGACCGTCTCCCCCGGTAGGGGAGAATGGGGGACCCGGACGACGAGATCCATATTTATGCTGCCAACAACCAGAATCTTTGCCATGGTTTCCTTCTTCCTTTATGATCAACTTTGTCTCTGTTCAATCCGTGTAATGATATCCAGACGGCGTTGATGACGGCCGCCCTCATATTTTGCATTGACCCAGCCTTCCACGATCAGAACCGCCAGGCCTGAAGCCACAACCTGGGATCCCAGGGTGAGGATATTGGTGTTCACCTGCCGCCGGGAGAGGATAGCGGAATAGGGATCGCTGCAAACCACAGCCCGGATGCCGGCAAATTTATTCGCCACAACCGACATCCCGGCACCGGTGCCGCCTATCAGGATACCTTCTGTAAAGCTGCCCTTCAAGACCGCCCGGGCGACGGTTTCAGCGATGAGGGGATAATCGCAGACGGCGCTGGTGCGGGTCCCGAAATCCTCACAGCGGATCTTCCGGCTGGCAAGATAGGCCCGGACAGTCCGCTTCAGGTCCAGGCCGCGGTGGTCACAACCCAGAGCTATCTTCATCCGGGACCTCATCCTGATCCGGGGCGGCGGGTTGGCTTGTGTCCACCGTGTCCTCCGCATCCCCTGCAAAATCCAAAAGGTCGGGGGGCTCCCGGGTCTCCTCCGGATGTTCCGGCTGGGGTTGGCTGGCAGCCAGCCAGATTGCCACAACGAACCCAAAAATACTCCAGATCAGTAAAAACTGGTTGTATGGTACTGCCAGAAAGGGCCCATCGAGCTGACTGAAAGTGTGGACATTGTTGGTGGTGATGGATGTGACGCCAGCCAACCAGAATTGGGAAAACAACCAGGTTTCATCCACGGTGTACACATTGACGCCCAGGCCCCGCTCCCGATAGGCAGCAATCTCCGCATTGGTGATCCCGCTGTCCACGTTGACAATCTCATATTCGGCTTCCACCAGGGCGTCAGGATCCGGCAGGTCTGTGCTTGAAATCCCGGCCACCCGGGTCATCTGAGGCGCTTCATTCAGGACGATCTGCAATCTATCCTGATCCAGGAGCAACCAAATATCCCCATTCAAGCCCGACTCCCGCAGAGTTTCAAAAACAATCTCAAAAAATGTGCTATGGTAGGGGTGATCCTCAGGAGGATAGCGCATATCAAACAAAAACACCAGGTCATTTTTTTCAACCAGATCCAGGGCTTCCTCCAGGGTGGGGATCTTCTGTCCCTGATTGGTGCTCAACTGGGCTTGAGAGACCAGTCCGGCATTAATGGTGTCAAAGGGGTCCTTTTGAATGAACCATAAGCCTGCATTCAACTGTTTTATCGCTTCGATAGTGAAACTGCTGGCCCGGTCCCCCACCCGGTCCGGAAAAACCTCTGCGATATTGGTCGTCCTGGTCAGGAAGGCATCATGCATCAGGAAGGGCACCCCATCCTGGCTGATACGGATGTCGGTTTCAAAACCGAGGGCCTGCATCACCGAGGCCAGCTCTATGGCCGCCAGGGTGTTTTCAGGGGCTAGCATGGAAGCCCCCCGGTGGGCGATCAGAGCAGGCCGGGTGGGCAGGTCGCCCTGGTAGGTCCAGTTAGGCGGGAAAAGCGTTGGGACCAGCCACAGTCCAATCAACCCCACCAAAACCAGGATGATGGCGATGGCCCAGAACCATTTCCGGTTGGCCCTCGCAGAGCGGCGGCGCAGGTAGAGAATCAACCGACGCAGCCAACCCGCCAGGTAAAGAAAGACCAGTGCGTCGCTGAGCACCCGCACCAGGTTCAGCAGATGCACCAATACCCCCTTCTGACTGGGGGATTCCCTGAGGATCATCACATAACTTCCATAAAACACAATAAGGAACAACAGGCTGAGGATTCCATAAACCCAGTTGAGGGGCGAAGGGGTCCATTGGTGGCGCCGGGACAGGGTCAGCCGCAGACCAATGAAGCGAAACAAACTCCAGAGTCCCAAAAAAGCTGTCAGGACCATGAGGATGGTGGTGTAAGACAGGGAAAAAGAGAGCCAATCCTCCAGAAACCGGTCCACCTCCAGGCGGAAACGACCAACAGCAAACCAGTAGAGAAGGTAGAACAGACTGTGCACCAATAAAATCAACGCCAGGAAATAATGCAATCGGTACCGCAGCCGGGCCGAATTGTTTTTGTCAGGCATACCGCTATCTGCTCCTTTTCCTTCCTCACTCGTTGTTAATATTATAGTCAGAAAAACGGGAAAAGGACAGACAAAATTGCGGGGGATCAGGGCGATCGCATATGGACTTATCAAAGGGAAAATTCTATTAAAGAGGAATAATAAGATCAAGAAAACCACCCAAAGGTGTGGCGAACTTCTTTCGTTATCGCCCTGGATAAACCTGCTGTTTGTCCAATGACTGACCCCATCCTCGTTCCTTCCCCTGAAATCAGGGCGCAAGCATAGGTCAGAAGCCTGCAAGCGAAGTGAGCACGGACCTCCTGGCCCGTACCTCTGCGATGATGGGGCAGTGCAAAGGGCCGGAGGTCCACACCAGCCGGAGAAACACGATACAATAAAGGCAGAATCCTGACCCGCGCCCTGAGAGGAACCCATGACATCCTATCTCTTTGAAGACCTGCCTGTGGTCCAAACCCTTTCACCCCTGACGAAAAAAGAACTCAAATCCCTGCTGACAGAGCGGAGCTTCGAGAAAGGAGAGCTGATCATCCAGGAGGGCGCGCCCGGGGACAGCGTCCTGTTCCTTCTCAGGGGGAGCGTGGACGCGCTGCAACACGCCGGGACCCCGCAGGAGCGCGTCCTGGGCCAACGAGAGGCGGGCAGTCTGATCGGCGAGATGAGCCTCTTCACCCCGGAAGGAAAACGCACCGCAGATGTGCGCGCCCGGGAAAGCGTCCGGGCCCTGGAGCTGACTTATGCCAATCTGCAGCACCTCATCTCCAGCCAACCCGAGATCGCCTTTGAATTCCTGCGCACGATCACCCGCCGGTTGAAGGCGGCGGACGACCAGGCCATCGCTGAACTGCGGAAGAAAAACCGGGAACTTGCCCAGGCCTACGCCGACCTGGCCGCGGCCCAGGCGGAACTGGTTGAGAAAGAGCGTCTTGAAAAGGAATTGGAGGTCGCCCGGCAGATTCAATTCTCAATCCTCCCGCCGGACAGGCCCGATACCCCCGGATACAAAGTGGGCGCCTGCATTCAGCCGGCCCGGGCTGTGGGGGGCGACCTGTTCGATTTCTTTGAATTGTCGGGAGGCCGGATCGGGGTGAGTGTGGGGGATGTCTCCGACAAGGGCGTTCCCGCAGCGATTTTCATGGCCCGCTATTGCAGCCTTCTGCGGGCGATATCCACCCGGGAGTTTTCTCCGGTGGAAACCCTGGAACGGATCAATGCCCTCCTGATCCAGCGAAACGAACCCGGCATGTTCGTCACCGCCATTTATGGGATCCTGGAACCCCGGGAGCACCGGTTCAGCTATGCCCGGGCCGGGCACGAGTTGCCCCTGGTCTTTCTGGGGGATGGGGAGGAACTACCCATACCCCACGATCTGGGACAACCCCTGGGGATCTTTGAGGGCGCCGTGATTGACTCCGGCATAATCACCCTGGATCCGGGCACGACCATTGTCTTCAATTCGGACGGCGCCAGCGATGCCACCAACCCCGCTGGGGCATATTACGGCATCTCCCGCCTGAAGGAAGCTATCCGATCCCGATTGGGACAACCGGCGCAGACCCTGTGCGATTTCCTCCTGGCCGACCTTAACGCCTACCGCGACAACAGCGCCCAATTTGACGACATCACCCTGGTGGCCCTCCAGGCGGTCAGGCATCCATCAAAATCAGTCTGAGGGGTCACGGATTCCGCCTGGCAGCCAGCGTTAACC